>SKJH01000098.1 GCA_007116005.1 Bacilli bacterium
AAAATAAAATTTATGGTTCGTTATGAAGTTGGCGAAGGAATGGAAAAACGTCAAGATAATTTTGCTGAAGAAGTAATGAATCAAATGAAATAATATAATTAAAACTTTCAATTGCATGAAAGTTTTTCTTTAATTTATGATATAATTATTTTGTAAAAGGAGAGATAAAATGGATAGTACTATTAATATAGCAAAAGAAAAAATGGAAAAAGCAATTCAAAATATGCAAACAAGATTTGCAAATGTAAGGGCTGGAAGACCAAGTGCTTCAATATTAGACGATGTGCTAGTTGATTATTATGGAGTTGCTACATCAATCATACAATTAGCAACAATATCTGTGCCAGATGCTAAACAAATATTAATTAAACCTTTCGATAAAAATTGTCTTTCTGACATAGAAAAAGGTATATATGAATCAAATTTAGGTTTAACTCCTAACAATAATGGAGAAACAATAATGTTGGTTTTCCCGCCTCTTACTGAAGAAAGAAGAAAAGAATTTGTTAAACAAGTAAAAGAAATGGCAGAAGATGCAAAAATTACTTTAAGAAATATTAGGCAGGATGTTAATTCTGAAATAAAACAATTAAAACTACCAGAAGATGAAGAAAAAAAAGGTGTAGAAAGAGTGCAAAATATAATAAATGATTATAATAAAAAAGTAGACGAATTGCTTAAATTAAAAGAAAAAGATCTGATGACTATATAAAAAACATACAAAAAAACACACGGTTTTAAAATTGTGTGTTTTTTAGCTATTTTAAAGCTCGTACCAGGCTTCTTTGTTGTTCGTATAAAAAGATGTTCATAATTCTTTATCAAGCCAATATGAGCTTGAATAAACGCGCTAATCATATAATGAAAAACTTTATTTGAAAACTAGAGTTTAAATTTAACTTTTTATTTGGATTTCTCAATTCCATAATGTGCGATTCTACTTGCGGCAGATGCTGCTATAGCACATACAATATCATCTAAAAATGTATGGCATTGTTGTTTTTGTTTTCCAATATTATCAAGCACCTTTACTATACCTGGTTTAATCTTATCAGCATAACCAAAATTAGTTAATGCTATTGAACCGTGTACATTCACAATGCTAAGTGCTAATATTTCATCAATTCCATATAAACCTGAATCTTCAAGTATTATATTGCAAATTTCATTATCTATTAATCTTTTTTCAGCTACTTCATCAATTGCTATGGCAGTAAGAATAGCGTTAATACTTTCTCTTTTTGTAATAACGTCCTTAACATAACTAATACAATCATCAATAGATAAGTTTTCTATATATTTTTCTTGTAAAAATAAAGTTATTTCAGCAATGTCTTCTATTTTTACTCCTCTTTCTTCTAATTTTCTAATTGCTAAATTTTCCAGTTCCATAAACTCGCTCCAATCATAAAATATTTCTATAATTCATATTATACCATAGGTGATAACATATGAATAACTATATTAATTATTATTATAATCTATTCCCAGAAAATATAGAAATAAAAGAAAAAAATTATTACTTTACTATTAAACAAGACAAGTATTATTTCATACCATATGAAAGAACAATAGACGAATTAAAAATTTTAGTTTTGTTAAATGATGAGATGATAAAAAGAAATTCTTTGATTCATGAAATAATTTTAAATAAAGGAAAAGAAGCAATTACAATAGTAGACGGAACACCATATATATTATTAAGGGTATATATAAATGAATATAAAAAGGTTGACTTAGGAGATGTTTTATTTATGCTGGATAATAATGATGGGGTAGTTCCTAATAAGGTCCTTAACAGGATGAATTGGTCTGAACTTTGGTCTTCAAAAGTTGATTATTTTGAACAACAAGTAACACAAGTTACAAAAACATATCCGTTATTGTACAAAACTATAGATTACTATATTGGTCTTGCAGAAAATGCAATAAGTTATATAAAACAAGTAGAATTGAAAAATAATAATAATATAATATCACCTATAACTGTATCTCATAAGAGGGTGTATACAGACTACACCTTGTTCGATTTATATAATCCAACTAATCTTATAATTGACTATAAAATAAGGGATATAAGTGAATATATAAAAATGGCTTTTTTTAATGATATATATATATGGGATGAAATTAAATATATATTTTCTACTTATAATTTTTCTAAAATCTCGTTAGAATTATTTTATGGTAGGTTATTGTTTCCATCTTATTATTTTGATATTTATGAAGATATAATAAGAAATGAAGAAGAAGAAAACAAAATATTTAATATAATAGAAAAAACTATTCAATATGAAATTTTTTTAAGAGAAATGTATTACTATATAAATGAGTATACTCCTATAGAACCAGTTGGTTGGTTAATAAAAAAAGCACCTCTATGATGCTTTATTAATATCTACTACTTTAATAACTTCTGGTATTTCAAAAACTAAAGATGACTCAACCATATCTGTTAATGTAACATCTGACATTTCACAATCAACGCAATTACCTAATAATTTAACATATACTATACCATTTTCAAATTTTACAAATTCAACATCTCCACCATCATTATTTAAAAAAGGTTTTATTTTATTTATTATTTCTTTTATTTTATTTTCAATATCTTCCATGTTATCACCAATAAAATTATACAGTTATTTAACGTTAAAGTAAAGCGTTTTTTAGACATAATGCTATAATAATGCTATAATTTTTTTGAGGTGTTTCTAATGGAGGAATATAAAAAAGGTAAGGTAGTAAAAGGTAATATAACTGGTATAATGGATTATGGTATATTTGTTAGTTTAGATAACTATTATAGTGGTTTAATACATATATCTGAGGTATCAAATGATTTTGTAAAAAATATAAAAGATTATGGAGAAATTGGTGAAACAATATATGTTAAAATATTAGATGTTGATGATTCCTTAAACCACACTAAACTTTCAATAAAAGATATAGATTATAGAATGGATGGTAAATCGAAAAAAATGCCAATAAAGGAAACGGGAACTGGGTTTGAACAGTTAAAAAACAATCTTGATAAGTGGATAAACGACAAATTAGAAGAAATGAACTAAAAAAACGATTTTTGTATTGACAACACTGCAAAACAAATGATATATTAGTATACGTCAAATATTTATTTGTGCGGAGGATTAGCTCAGTTGGTTAGAGCACCTGCCTTACAAGCAGGGGGTCATAGGTTCGAGTCCTATATCCTCCACCATTTTTGTGCCGAAATAGCTCAATTGGTAGAGCAACTGACTTGTAATCAGTAGGTTACGGGTTCAAGTCCTGTTTTCGGCACCATATGGAGAGATAGCGAAGTGGCCAAACGCGGCAGACTGTAAATCTGTTCCTTCGGGTTCGGTGGTTCAAATCCACCTCTCTCCACCACTTTGTGTTTGCCTCGTAGCCAAGTGGTAAGGCATCAGACTTTGACTCTGACATGCGCTAGTTCGAATCTAGCCGAGGCAGCCATTTATTTATTTATTTGTCCCGTTAGCTCAGCTGGTAGAGCATTTGACTTTTAATCAAAGGGTCACAGATTCGAATTCTGTACGGGACACCAATTTATGTGCCCGAGTGGCGGAATAGGTAGACGCACAGGACTTAAAATCCTGCGGGAGTCGAATCCCGTGCCAGTTCAAGTCTGGCCTCGGGCACCACGTTTTGGAGGAATACCCAAGTCTGGCTGAAGGGACCGGTCTTGAAAACCGGGAGGTCGCGAGAGCGGCGCAGGGGTTCGAATCCCTTTTCCTCCGCCACTTTTATATCGCGGGGTGGAGCAGTTGGTAGCTCGCTGGGCTCATAACCCAGAGGTCGCAAGTTCAAGTCTTGCTCCCGCAACCAATTTGTTTATTAGAGATTACAAGAAATTGTAATCTTTTTTATTTTGTTAAAAGATAACCTATAATATATTAAAATTTCCTGTTTTATTATATTATAGGTTACCGTTTTTTATAAAGATTAACTTATTTAAATGATTAAGAACAGAATCTGATTTGTATAATAAATACTTTAATAATATGGTATAATTTTGATAGGTGATTGTATGTATAATAGAACAGAAGTAAAAAAATATTTTGATGTTTTGTGTAATAATGATTATCCCTCTTTTATTGAAAAATATTTTAATACAGAGGAAATGTGCAGATTAAAAAAAATAGGCCAATTTTGTGGGTGTGATTACAACGAATTTTATGATATAAAATTTTGGTATTCTAGGTTTGATCATAGCGTTGCGACTGCATTAATTACTTGGCATCTCACAAAAGATAAAGTTCAAACTCTTGCAGCTTTATTTCACGATTTAGGAACTCCGGCATTTAGTCATTGTATTGATTTTATGTTAGGAGATTCGGTTAATCAGGAAACATCAGAACAAAGTGTTAAAGATATAATTTCAAATTCATCTAATATTTGTAGTATTTTAATTTCTGATGATATATCAATTGAAGACGTATGTAATGTTTCTAAATATCCCATAGTTGAAAATAAAAGTCCAAAATTATGTGTAGATAGAATAGAAGGTGTTTTATCCGCGGTTTACATTTGGTTAAATGCCTGGCCTTTAGAAAAAATAAAACAAGTATACAAAGAAATAGACATTTTGAATAACGAAGATAATAAGTCTGAAATAGGATTTAAAGATATATTCTATGGTGAATTATTTTTTGAAGCTGTTTATGAGTACAGCATAGCATTACAGAGCAATGAAGATAAATTTACAATGCAATATATAGCAGACGTGATTAAAAAATTAATTATATCTGATAAAATAATTGTTGAAGATTTATATAGGCTAGGAGAGGCAGAAATAATTGAAATTATAAAAGAAAATGAAAAAACATGGGATATTTTTTCAAAATCGACTTTTCTAAAGAGAGCTAATAAGGAACCTAAAAGTTCATATTTTGTGTCTGTAGAATCAAAAAAAAGATATGTTATTCCTTTATGTAAAATAAATGATAAACCTGTTAGATTAGATAAAGTTTCTGTCAAAACTGAGAAGTTGTTATTCAAATATAAGAATTTTAAGGATAGTAAATATAGTTATATAGAGGAAATGTAAAATTTTATTATAAAATTTCTGCTTAAAAAAAGGAATTATCTATATTGAAGAAAATGATAAAAGAAATAAAGACGCTGTAGAAACGTTTAGTCAAGTAAACGCAGTAGATGAAACTAAATATCAACAAATTATTGAAAAAAATCAATCTTTACAAAATCAACTCCATTTGTCTCAGGAAAGAAATAGAATTTTAACAGAATAAGTATTACAAAGAAATGCACAGCTTGAGGGTAAAATAGATGAGTTGAGACTTAATATTGAAAGTATTGCTGGTAAAACTGAGTAACTTAGAAAAAACATG
>SKJH01000018.1 GCA_007116005.1 Bacilli bacterium
GATTTTAAAAGAGAGTGTTAAATAGCGCTCTCTTTATTTTATTATAGTAATTTGTTATAATTTTATAGGTGATTGTATGGATTTGCACAAATATGAGAATGAATTATATGAAAATGGTATAAAATTTATTGGTGGGGTTGATGAAGTTGGTAGAGGACCTTTAATTGGGCCGGTAATAAGTGCGTGTGTTGTGTTGCCAAAAGGTTATAATCTGGATGGATTAACTGATTCGAAAAAATTAACAGAAAAAAAGAGAAATTTATATTTTGATATTATAATGGAAAACGCATTAGGTGTAGGTGTTGGAATAGTTAATCCTGAACGTATAGATGAAATAAATATATATGAGGCTTCAAAAGAATCTATGATTATATCAATTAATGAATGTATGGATAAATGTAAGATAGATCATTTATTAATAGACGCTATGAAGTTAGAAACTTCAATACCATCTACTTCAATTATAAAGGGAGATTCAAAAAGCATATCTATAGCAGCAGCATCTGTTATTGCAAAAGTGATTAGAGATAGGTTGATGTGTGAGCTTGATTTGAAGTATCCTGAATATGGATTTAAAAAACATAAAGGATATCCTACAAAAGGTCATTTAGAAGCATTAAATAAAAATGGTTTAATAGAAGGATATAGAAAAAGTTATAAGCCAGTTATGAATATATTAAACAAAATATAAAAAACTTGCTTTTTTAGTAAAAATGTGTATAATAAACCACATATTTGAAAGAAGGGGTATTATGTTGAAGAATAAACCTTTAGATATTTTGTCTATTGTGTTTCAATGTATAGGTGTATGTGGAGTTTTGTTGTATGTTTATAATTACTTTTCATTAACAAATAAGTATGGAGATATACCTGAAAAATTTTTATCAAATTTAAACATATATTTATTAATTGGAATATCAGGTATACTTCTTTATATTATATTTAAAATATTGTTATATTTTGTTTCGTTAAAGAGTATTCCTGAATATAACCAATTGAAATTCAACTTAGAAGATGAATTGCCTCAAAATTCTAACGAAACTTATTGTTATACAGAAAACAAAGAAGAGGATTCATATAAAGTTGAACCTGTTGAAGAAATTATAAATGAATCTGTATTAGAAAATAATAAACAAATATCTTACACACCAACCAATGATAAAATGGTTTTGTGTAAAAATTGTGGGAATGTTGCAGATGAAAATGCTTTTGTGTGTATAAACTGTGGTTATTTGTTAAAATCTATTGATAATATATTTGAGTCTGAAACAGATATAAATATAGAAAAACAAGATGATATAAAATATGAAAGTGAGTATACTGAAGAAAAAAGAAGATATTATTCAAGAACTAAAAACATATTAATAAATATAATTCCTGTTTTACTATTGATGTTTTTGGTATCAGGAATATTCATGTTTGTAAAAGATGATATAATATTTGGTAAAACAACTGAAGTCGATAGTAATAAAAGTATACAATTTTATGATCTTGCAAAAAATATTATATATGAAGTAGAAGGTAAATATAATAATGGAAAAATAGAAATAACAAATAATACTTCATATTTTACTTTAAAAGATTTAGGTTATAAATCTACTAAATACGATGAATATAAATCATATATTGCAATAAATTCAACCGATAAAAATAATGTTAAATTTTATATATCATTGGTTGGGGGAACTGAATATGAAAATTTTAGTATTGACATAACTGAAAAAGGTGAATTAAATTTAACGGATGTAAAAATTAATACAGCAACTATATCTTCTGTTGATAATAAATTATTAATTAGTAATGAAAAAAGTGTTAAAATATACTATAAGAACAATCTGTAAAGATTGTTTTCTATTAGTTTTATTATGTTTTTATATATGATATAATGGAAAATATTTAAAGGAATATAATATATATACAGTATATATATTATGTAGTGAAAGGATTTGATCAATATGCCAAAAAATTTAGTTATAGTAGAATCACCTAGTAAATCAAAAACAATAGAAAAATATTTAGGGAAAGATTTTAAAGTTGTTTCAAGCAAAGGTCATATTAGGGACTTATCTACTAAGGGGAAATTTGGATTTGGTATAGAGATAGAAAATGATTTTAATCCAATATATCAAATTATAAAAGGAAAGAAAAAAGACGTAACATCATTAAAATCCGAAGTAAAAAAAACAACTAAAGTTTATTTGGCGACAGACCCCGATAGAGAAGGAGAAGCTATAAGTTGGCATTTAAAAGATGAGTTGGGATTAGAAGAAGACCAATATGATAGAGTTGTTTTTAATGAAATAACAGAAAATGCTGTTACAGACGCTTTTAAGAATTTAAGAAAAATAGATGAAGATTTAGTACATAGTCAAGAAACTAGGAGAATGTTAGATAGAATTATTGGTTTTAGATTAAGTAAATTAATGCAGTCAAAAACAGGTGGAAAGAGTGCTGGTAGAGTTCAAAGTGTGGCGTTAAAATTAATTGTTGATAGAGAGAAAGAAATTCAAGCTTTTGTTGAAGAAGAATATTGGACAATACTAGCAAAATTTAAAGACTTTGATGCAGATTTAGAAAAACATGGTACAAAAAAGATAGAAATAAATAATGAAACTGAAGCAAATGATATATTAGAAAAATTATCAAATGTGTTTAAAATAGAAAATGTTGAAAAAAAATCTAGAAACAAAAAATCAAAACCGCCCTTCATAACTAGTACGTTACAGCAAGAAGCTAGCACAAAATTAAATTTTAGTGCTAGAAAAACGATGTCAATTGCACAAAAATTATATGAAGGTATAGAATTGAAAAATGAAACAGTAGGTTTAATTACTTATATGAGAACAGATTCAATAAGACTTAGTGATGAATATATTAAATCAGCATATGCATATATTTCAAATAAATATGGTGATAAGTATTTAGGGTATGTTAAAAAATCCAAGAAAAAAGAAAATATACAGGATGCGCATGAAGCAATTAGGCCGACAAGTATAAATAGAACACCTGATGCTGTAAAAGAATATTTGAGCAATGATGAATTTAAATTATATAGTATGATTTATGCTAGAGCATTAGCGTCAATAATGAAAGATGCTAAAGTAGATCAGACTTCTGTTATTTTAGATAATAATAATTATAAATTTAAAGCTACAGGACAAATTTTAGTGTTTGATGGATATTTGAGGATTTATGGTGATTATGAAAGTAATGAAGATAAAAGTTTACCCCCATTAGATAAATATAATTCTAATGTTATAGTATCGTCTTCATTAGAAAAAAATCAACATTTCACTAAGCCAAAACCTAGATATACAGAAGCTAAATTAATAAAAGAAATGGAAGAACTAGGTATTGGAAGACCGTCAACTTATGCCAAAACAATGGATACATTAGTTAGTAGAAATTATGTTAATGTTGTAGATAAAAAATTCTGGCCAACAGAAATAGGAATAGAGACAACAGAAAAATTACAAGAATATTTTAGTAATTTGATAAATGTTAAATATACAGCTAAAATGGAAACAGATTTAGATTCAATAGCAGAGGGTAACTTAATCTGGAATAAATTACTTAATAATTTTTATGAAGAGTTTGAGCCTGCTGTAAAACATGCATTTGACAATATGGAGAAAAATCATAAAGAAACAGGAGAATTGTGCCCAGAGTGTAATAATCCTTTAGTTATAAAGAATGGTAGATATGGAGAGTTTACTGCGTGTAACAATTATCCAGAATGTAAATATATAAAAAAGGAAAAAAAAGAGGTTATAGAGTTTGGGAATTGTCCAGAATGTGAAGGAACTATAATAGAAAAGAAAACCAAAAAAGGTAAAACATTTTATGGTTGTAACAATTATCCAGAGTGTAAATATGCAACTTGGAACAAACCGAATGTAGAATAAAGTTAATGTGTTTTGCACATTTTTACACATTAAAAACGCAAAGCGTTTGACAAACTTCGATCAATGTGCTATACTTTAATTGCCTTAGAGATTAGGGTTGATTAAAATATAGGGGGTTGATTAAAATGAATAAGGGGTATATTTTCGAATATTGTAACGAAAATGAATTTAAGAAAAGAGAGAGATCAGTAAAAAAATATAACATGTTGGCGTATAAGAAATTACTTTTTGAGTATTATGAAGATTTAAAAGATGGTAAATTTTTGGGGAAATTAGTTTCAACAAACGCTAAGGAATCAACAAAAAAATATGAATTAAAGATTCCTACAGACGATATGTTTTCAAAAGTGCACGGGGATATGGTTTTACATTATACTGTGTATGAAGATAAAAAAGTTATATTTCTAGAGACTATCACTCCAGAAGATATTTTATTAGAGGGGCATAAATCAGAATTATCGACATATAAAGGTGTTATGATATCAAAAGCAAATTCACAAAAAGACATGTTTAAGATTAATTTATTAAATATGCTAGAAAGATAAGAATGTTTCTTATCTTTTTTTCATATTTTTTATTAAAAGTTATTGATAAATAAATATTAATATGATATTATTAATAAGCAGTTGGACCCTTAGCTCAGTTGGTTAGAGCATCCGGCTCATAACCGGACGGTCGCAGGTTCGAGTCCTGCAGGGTCCACCAATAAAAAAGAAAACCATTGACATTAATCTGTCAATGTTTTTTTTAGCATATTGAAATATAATTTTTATTTTGATATCCTATAAATAGGAGGGATATAATGAAAATAAAAATATTATTATTTACTGTTGTTATTTTAGGTGTTATTGGATTGGGTTTATATAGTTTCTTAAGTCAGGAAAATTTTAGGATTGTTACAATAGATATTAATCCAAGTGCTCAGTTGGTTTTAAACAAAGATGATAAAGTTGTTGATGTTATATCATTAAATGAAGAAGCAGATATAGTTTTAGCAGGTTTAGAATTAGAAAATTTAATTGTAGCAGAAGCAATTGATAAATTTATTGACTCTGCCACTCTAACTGGTTATATTGATGAGTACAGTGAAGAAAATGTTGTTTTAGTTACTGCAAAAGCAGAAACTGAAGAAGAAAGAGAAAACTTAGAAAAAAGAATACTAGATAATATTAATGAACGCGTTAATGAAGTTGGTCTTAGTATGTTAGTTTTGACTCGTGGTGTAACAGAGGATATTGTAGCAGGAGCAGAGGTATATGGAATTAATAATGGGAAAATGTTGTTAATAGAAAGAGCTATATCTTTAAATGATTCTTTAATAAAGGAAGAATTAGTAGAAATGTCAATTAGAGAAATCCAATCTGAAATTAAAACTGTTAGGGATCAAAGAATTGAAAC
>SKJH01000070.1 GCA_007116005.1 Bacilli bacterium
ACTTGAAGATGGAGTAGGTTGTATAGAAGTTTCATCACTTGAAGATGGAGTAGGTTGTATAGAAGTTTCATCACTTGAAGATGGAGTAGGTTGTATAGAAGTTTCATCACTTGAAGATGGAATAGGTTGTATAGAAGTTTCATCACTTGAAGCTGGAATATGTTGTATATAAGTCTCATCACTTGAAGATGGAGTGGTACTGTTAAAAGTAGGAGTGTTGTATTCAGTATAATGTGTATTTTTTTTATCATGACAACTATTTAACCATAAAAGATTTGAAAAAATTAAAATACCTGCTGTAACTTTAATAACTTTCTTTTGAGTTTGTGATAAATTCTTATAACTTAGAAATTTTTTGCTTTCTGTTTTATTTAATACCATAATAAACTTCTCTCTTTCTTTTGAACGTTATTATATCATGAATTGTTATTTTTATAACAATAACCTTGATATGTACCTCTCTTATCTAATTCTTTATCTATTTCATTTAATACACAGAATTTTCTTGTTAACCACCTTGGTTCAATTAAATCTTCAATTTTAGGGTCTCCCGTAATTCTGTTTATAACTATGTTATCTGGTAATAATTCTAATTGATCGCAAACAATATCAACGTATTCTTCTTTTGTTAAAATATGAAATTTTTCTTTTTTGTATAGTTCATGTATTTCTGTGTTTTTTAAAATATATAACATGTGTATTTTTAATCCTTGTATATCTGAATGTGATAAAAATTTTATAGTATCTATCATCATTTCTTTTGTTTCATAAGGTAGACCATTAATAATATGTACAACAACATTAATATTTCTTTTTCTAAGTTCGTTTAAAGTTTTAATGAAACATTTTAAATCGTGACCTCTATTAATTAATTTAGATGTGCTTTCATGTATGGTTTGTAACCCTAATTCCACAGTTAAATATGTTCTTTTATTTAATATTTCTAAATAATCAAGTAATTGTTCTTCTATACAATCCGGTCTAGTTGAAATAGATAATCCTACAACATTAGGTATTTTTAATATAGTTTCATATTTTTCTTTTAATATATCTAATGGGGCGTATGTATTTGTATTAGCTTGTAAATAACCAATGTATTTACTATTTGGCCATTTTTTATCAATTAGATTTTTAACATTATTAAATTGTGTTATTAAATCAACATTTTTATCACCAGCGTATTCACCGCTGCCTAATTTAGAACAATAGATACAACCTCCAAAAGAAATTTTGCCATCTTTATTTGGACATGTAAAATTAGCATTCAAACTAACTTTATATACTTTTGAATTAAATGTTTTTTTGTAGTGATAATTAAGAGTATGATATTTTTTGTTATCCAAGCTATATTTAAAATTATTTTTCATTTCCTCACCGTTTAAATTATATCATTTTATTAATAATTAATAAAACATTGACTGAATCTTATTAATAATTTATAATCTTAATATAGGTGATTTTATGAAAAATAAAAAAGCATTTACTTTGATAGAACTTTTAGCGGTAATACTAATATTGGCAGTTATATTAGCGGTAGTTACACCATCTGTTTTATCGTTTTTACAATCATCGAAACAAAAAGCTTATGATACTTCTATAAATAAAATAATAGAAGCTGCAAGAATCTATGTTGCTAGTAACATTAAAGATTTTAAAGATATAGATTATTATGAAATGTCTCTTGATGAGTTGTGTTCAAGTGATTATTTAGATTGTCCTATAATTAATCCTAAAAATGATGAAGAACTTAATGGATTTATATATTTAACTAAATCCGGAAGAACTTTTGAATATGAATTTGTTGAAAATTAAATTATAAAAAAGAGGGTGTTATAGTGAAAAAAGGATTTACATTAGTAGAACTATTAGCAACAATAACAATATTAGCGGTAATACTAGCAATAGCAGTGCCGCAAGTAATAAAAGTAATAGATGGTTCACGTGATAAAGCTTATGAAAATCAGAAAAAATTAATATTAGATACTGTTGATATTTATATTGAAGAAAACAATATCAATCCTTATACTATTGATAATGTAACACATATAACTTTATTAGATTTACAAAATGAGGGGTTGCTCCCAAGTCCACTTAAAAATCCCAAAGGTGGAAATTTTTCTGAAGACACATTAATAACCATATCTATTAATGAAGAGGGGAATTTAGTAATTGACTTAAATTTGCCTTAAAAATAATTTTTTAATAAAAACTTAACAAGTTATGTTAAGTTTTATTTTTTTGACAATACTAAATAAAAGGTGATAGAATGCAGAATTTAAGAAAGTTTAATATATATATATTGCTTAGTTCTTTTTCTAAATCTTTAATAGAAGTTTTTGTCCCTATAATTTTATATAAGGCTGGATTTAGGATTGAGGAAATAATTTTTTATTCTTTGTTAAAATTTAGTTTTATATTATTTTTGAACCCTGTTATTTGTTTAATTGGAAAAATTATTAAATTTAATTGGTTAAATATTTTTGCTATAATATTTTTTTATATAGGATATTATTATTTGTTTAATATAGAACATAATATAACATCATTATTTTTTTTGGCGTTATTTTTAGTTCTTTATGAGCATTCTTATTGGGTTGCAAGGCATTACTTAGCGTTAAAAATATTGGATAAAGAAAAAATTGCTAGTGAAGTAGGTGGCTTTTTAATAATGACTCAAATTGCATTGATACCGTCTTCTTTTATAGGCGCTTTGTTAATTAAAAATCTGGATATAAAATTATTATTATTAATAATATCCTCATTATTAATAGTAAGTTCATTAATTATTTTTAGGATAAAGATATATGATAAAAATAAAAACAAAAACAATATTAATGAAATAACTAAAGTTATTAAAAATATGCCTAAAAGGAGTATAATATTTTTAATGATAGAACAATTTAGAATGATAGGTAGTTTTTTGTTTGTGTTATATTTATACAAATATGTTTCAGAAAATTTAACTTATATAGGAGTATTTAATATAGTAGTTGGAGTTGCTAGTATAATATTTGTTTATTTCTTCTCAAAAAAAATGGATAAAAGTAAAAAAGATTATTTAATAGTATCGTCATTATTTGTAACAATAATATGGATATTAAAATTAAATATAACAAGTAGTTTGTTAATGATTATAATAGCGTTGTTTCAAGGTTTGTCAGAAAGAATGTATGAAGTAAGCAACAGTAGAAATATGTATAGTTTGGGTAAACATTATGATAGTATGATTTATATAATGATTACAGAAAGTATTTATAATATAGCAAGGATAATTATATGTTTGATAGGGTTTGTGTTTATAAAAGACTTGAAATTATTTTTATATTTATGTGGAATTATGATCTTTGTTGCGGGATTAATAGGATTTGATGATAAAGAAAAAAACATCTAAAGATGTTTTTACATTACATGCATAGCGCCTGGATAATTTCCTTCTTGGAATTCTTGTCTTGGAACACTAGTTGTGTATTGATGTGAAGAATAAGGAGTTTCTAATCTTGAAATTCTAGCTTCCAATCTTTGAAGTTGTCTTTCAATCATTTCGATTCTTTGATCAACATCTCCTCCCATAGAAATTCCGTATTCATGTGCCATTTGCCCGGGGTGCATACCTGAAACATTAGGCATATTCATAGCACCTGGCATTGCATGATACATAGAATTTTGATAAAACAAATTTGCGTTTCTGTCTGAATTCATATTTTCACCTTAAAAACCTTTCAATAAAAGTATATGCAATAGTTTATTTTTTGTTATAATATAGTTGGTGATTTATATGAGACTTAGAAATATTAAAAATTCAAAGAATATAATTAGTGAATCTAAATATATTGTGTTAGATCCAAAACAATATAAAGGTAATTGGAAATGTTTATTTAATAACGATAATCCTATTCACATAGAAATAGGTATGGGAAAAGGGAAGTTTATTTTAGAAAATGCTTTAAAACATCCTAATATAAATTTTATAGGTATAGAAAAATTTGATACAGTAATGGTAAGAGCTTTGAAAAAAATAAATAAATATAACTTGAAAAATTTGAAATTAATTAGAAGTGATGCATTATTACTTAATGATATATTTGATAGTGAAATAAATGTTTTATATCTAAATTTTTCAGATCCTTGGCCCAAATTAAGACATGCTAAGAGGAGACTAACAAGTGAAGTTTTTTTGAATATTTATGATTATATTTTTAAAGATAGAAAGTATATAATAATGAAAACAGATAATAGAAATTTATTTGAGTTTTCTATTGAATCTTTTAGTGAATTTGGTTATAAAATTAAAGATATTTCACTTGATTTGCATAATTCATATATAAAGGATATAATTACTACTGAATACGAAGAAAAATTTATAAATAAAAATAAGGTTATATATAAAATGGATTGCTATAAAGATTAATGTTTAAATATGTAAATGTTAAATAACTATCTTTATAACATTTGATTTTCATGATATAATAATTCAAGAGTAGGTGAAAACGTGAAAAGAGTTTTAATACTGCTTTTACTTGTAGTTATATTAACAGGATGTAATATAGTTAGAAAAGAGTTAAATGATATTGATAATATTATTACTAATGTGCTAAAACAAGAGCGAGGATTAGTCAATACAGTATCAGTAGGATATAAATATTATTTACCGATTGGTGTTACTATTTCTAATTCTTCTTCATATAATGAAAAACTTCATTATAAAGGAAATTATTATTATTTATATGTAGATGCGGTTGGTTATTACCATAAAATAACCCAAAGTTATACAATTAATGAAGAAGCTTTTTATTCAAAAGAATTAGAATATAACGATAAAAAAGGCTATATAGAAATAAATAAAATAGATGATAAATATTTTGTTGAAGTTTATTATAATTATGCTAAAATAGAGGCATATGTTAGAGAGACAAAATTGGAAAAGAGTATAATAAATATCTTATATATTTTAGACTCAATTATATTTAATGATCCAATTATTGAGCTTACAATAGGGAGAGATGAACTGCAACTAGGTGAGGAAAAATTTATCCTATTTAAACCTAAAAGGGAAGAGGGGACATTTCTTGATTATGTTAAGCATTATGATGTATATGAAGATGAGATAATTTTAGAATAAAGTATTAATTAACCTAAAGAAAGAGACGAGTAGAGGTGATAATATGAGCTTATTTAATAAGTTGAAGAATATGTTTTATGAAGAAGAGGAAATTGAGTCTATACCAGTGCCTGAAAGCAAAATGAATACTACTAATATGAACGAAGCAGAAGAAAGTCATGAATTTGAGAAGAAAGATTCCATAGATAAAAAAGAAGTAAAAAAAGATGTGGATGAAATCTTGAGTGAACGTGAGTTATTGAAAACCGAGCCAACTTTTAAGTTCCCGGTAATATTTGATGATGAAGATTTTACTGAAAAAAAGGATAAAAAAGGTATAAATGTTTTGGAACATGAAAATAATAAGTATAAGTCAACAGAAAAAACTAAGGTACAAAAGGTAGAAAGTAAAAAGTTTAAACCATCATTAGCAATTTCTCCGGTTTATGGTATTTTAGATAAAGATTATAAAAAAGAAGAAAATTCTAGTAGAGATGGTTTGTTATCCAGTGTATATGATGACGAAGAAAAAATAGATGTCGATACTATAAGAAAGAAGGCATATGGAGAGGTTAATACTAGGGAAGAAAAATTTCAGACAAATATAGAAGAAGAATCTGATAATACAGAAGATACTGAATTAAGTTTGTTTGTTAATACTGATGTAGAAGAAACTGTAGAAACTTCATATGAAGAAGAATCATATGATCTAGATGAGATTGATAAAAAAATAAAATCTATTGATGATTTATTAAAAGAAACCAGCGATGAAGATTTTTATTCATTAGTAGATGGAATGTATAAAGATGAAGGGGATGATGAATAGTGACTTTTGTTGATTTTTTAGAAACTGTTTTACCAATATTACTTTATATTGCGGGTATTACCTTATTAGTTGTTCTAATAATTATAGGTATAAAGTTTATAAAAACATTAAACAGAGTAGATAGTATTGTAGAAGATGTTGATAATAAAGTTAAAGCTTTAAATGGTTTTTTTCAAATAATAGATGTTGCAACAGACAAATTGTCTTTTTTAACAGATAAATTTACAGATTCAATTTCATCGTTTGTAATAAAACTATTTAAAGGTAAATATAATAAGAAAAAGGAGGAAAAACATGAAAAAGAAGAAGAGTAAGTTTTTATTAGGAGCAGTTGTAGGAGCTGTATTGGGAATACTATTTGCGCCAAAAAAGGGTAGCGAAATGAGAAAAGATATTTCTAAAAAGTTAGATGAACTATGGGGTAAGGCAAAAGAAATTGATGTAGATGATTTAAGAGAAAATTTCGAATCTAAAATCAAAGAAATTCAACAATCATTAAAGGATTTAGACAAAGAAACTGTTTTAGCATCTGCAAAGAAAAAGTCAGATGAGTTAAAAGATCAAGCTAGTGATTTATTTGAATTAGCTAAAGATGCAGGAAAACCTTTATTAGAGGATGCTGCAAAAACAGTGAAAGTTTCTTTAGCGGCTGTGACTAAAGAAGTATTAAAAAAATTAGAAGAAGAAAATTAAAATATAGTATTGATTATTATTAGTAATTGTTTAAAAAAGAAATAAAGAGATTTAGTGTTAGGTGTAAACTAAACTTTATTAAATAATGAAGTACATATCAAGCGTGATTCTACGTTATAGATCTAAAGTGCATAGGAAACTATGAATTAAGGTGGTACCGCGTATTAACGTCCTTATATAAGGACGTTTTTTTTATATTGTGATATAATATAAATATATACATGGAGGTTAATATGAAATTATACGATGATTTAAAATGGAGGGGACTTATACAAGATATAAGCAGTCCAAAATTAGAAAAAAAATTAAATAACGGAGGTTTAACTTTTTATATTGGTACGGATCCAACTGCAGATAGTTTGCATTTAGGACATTATTCTTCTTTTTTAATTACAAAAAGACTTGCTAATGCTGGTCATACACCGTTAATATTAGTTGGTGGTGCTACTGGTTTAGTAGGGGATCCTAGAGGTACAAACGAAAGAAATTTAGCAGTTAAAGAAGAAGTTGAAAAAAACTTCTTAAAATTAAAGGAACAAGTACAAAAAAATTTCCCTTATGAAGTAGTTAATAATTATGATTGGGTTAAAGATATAACAATAATAGATTTTTTAAGGGAGTATGGTAAACATATAAATGTTAATTATATGCTAAACAAAGACACTGTTAAAAGACAATTAACAACAGGGCTTTCTTATGCTGAATTTTCATATATGTTAATTCAAGGATTAGATTTTAAACATTTACATGAAACAAGAGGTGTAGATTTACAAGTTGCAGGTTCTGATCAATGGGGAAACATTACAACTGGAATTGAGCTTACCAGAAAAACAACTGGTGATGAAATATATGGTTTAACTATGCCTTTAATAACAGATTCTAGAGGTGTGAAATTTGGTAAAAGTGAAGGTAATGCTGTGTGGTTAGATAAAACTAAAACAAGCGCATATGAATTATATCAATTCTTATTAAATTCTGAGGATGATATGGTTATAGAATATTTAAAACGTTTAACTTTTTTATCAAAAGAAGAAATAGAACAAATAGAAAAAGAACATTTAGAATCACCACACCTTAGAATTGCACAAAAAAAATTAGCAAGTGAAATAACAATAGATTTACATGGTCAAAAAGAATATGATAATGTTTTAAAAATAACAAATAGTTTATTTACAGGGGATGTTAAAAACTTAACTTCTAGTGAAATAGAACAAAGTTTTAAAGGCGTTCCAACTACACAAATAGATACAAATAAAAATATTGTTGATTTATTAGTAGAGAGTGATATTACTGTTAGTAAAAGAGAAGCAAGAGAGTTTATAAAAAATAATGCTATAACTGTTAATGGAGATAAAATATTAGATGAAAATTTTGAAGTTACAAAAAATATAGCGATTGATAATAAGTATATAATTATTAGAAAAGGAAAGAAAAAATATTATTTAATAATATTTATATAAATTTTGGAGGAAATATGAGTTTATTTAATAAAGAAAAAGATACAGTACTTAAAATAACAAATTTAGTATTAATAGTATGGTTTGTGGGGGCTATAACTATTTTCGGAGTAGGTTTGGCTAATATTATATATCCAGAAGAAATCCTTACATACGATGAGTATGAATTTAGGTATTGTAAATATTATACTTATGAAGAAGTTAATAGAGTGGGAAATTGTGAAAGTAATTATGATATGCATGTTCATCATATTGAACAAAGGATTTATGAAAATAATAAACAACTGATTATAACATTTGGTAATATAATAATAATTGGAATTGTAATATTTGTATTGAACAGAAAGAAGGGTAACAATGAAAATGTTTAGTAAAGAAAAAGACCTAATACATAGAATAGTCAATTTAATTTTTATTGTATGGTTTGTTACCACATTAATATTTTTGTATAATGGTTTAATAAATGTAATAGTAAAACAACCTGCCCAATCATATTCCGTTTATAAAGTCAATAATTGTAACATCAAGGATTGTTCTGAAACTTCTGATTCAGTATGTACCGCTCCAGATTTAAATGATGAAACTGTAGAAGAAAAGGATTGTAGGTCAAAATATGAATTGTATTTAAGTGATAACAAGAGAAGAGATGTTGTTTATAAAAAAAATATTATATCTTCAACTATATCATTTTTTACAGTATCAATAACTTTATATTTACTCAACAAAAAAAGGTTAAATAATTAACCTTTTTATCTGCTATAAAATTCTACAACTAATGATTCATCAATATCTACAGTTAACTCATTTCTTTCAGGAAATCTAATATAAGTTCCTTCAAGTTTGTCTTTATCAAATGAAACATATTCTACAGTTTTAATATTTTTATCTAAAGCTTCTCTAATAACTTTATTATCTTTAGATTTTTCTCTTACAGTAATTTTATCACCTGGTGTAACTTGATATGATGGAATATCAAGTTTTTGATCATTTACATTTATATGTCCATGATTTACTAATTGTCTCGCACCATTTCTAGTGTTAGCAAGTCCCATACGGAATACAACATTATCTAATCTGCTTTCTAATAATTTGAACATGTTTTCCCCATGTATTCCTTTAATTTTTCCTGCTGCTTTGAATATTTTTTTCATTTGTTTTTCAGTTAAACCATACGAAAATCTAATTTTTTGTTTTTCTTTTAATTGTATACCGTAGTTAGATAATTTTTTCTTTCTACCTTGTCCGTGTTGTCCTGGTCCATAAGGTTTTTTTAATAATTCCTTACCTGTTTCTAAAGTAGAAAATCCAACACGACGACTTCTTTTATATGTTGATCCTGTGTATCTTGACATAATATTCCTCCTTCAATGTTTTTTTGATTAAACATTGATTCGTTATAATGTTAATTTATAGGGTGTTTATTTTATACTTTCATTGTAGCAGCAACAACTACTTATATCTAAATGAATAAACACGTTACAAATTTCATTACAATGCTGCTCAAATGTTTAATGCATACGTATTATAATATTAATATATGTTTTAGTCAACTATTATGTAATAAATATAATATTATACTTAAACAATATTATATAAATATATATTAAAAAGTCTAAATTTGTGGTAAAATGTAATTAGTATAAATAAGGTAAGGAATGATTGTATGAATGATTTAATTTTATTAATTGCTACACATTATATATTGGCAGTTTTATTGATAGTAGTGGTTTTAAATTTCTTAGCGTTTTTAAAAAAACAATCATATAAAAAAGAAATACAAAATCTAGATAAAGAAAAAAACATTATAATAGATCCTGCTTTAATGACAGAATTATCAAAAGTAGAAAGTTTAGCCAAAAATGATAAAATGAAAATAAAATTTAAAACTTGGCAAACAAGTGTTAATGATATTAAAAATGATTTATTAGAAAATATTACAGACTTTATACTAGATGCCGATTTTCTAATTGATCAAAAAGACTTCAAAGGGTTTCATTTAAAAAAAATAAAAGCAGAATTAAAAATATATGAAGCTAGAGAAAAAAGAAACAAACTTTTTAATCAAATTCAAGAAATTACTTTGAGTGAAACTAAAAGTAGAGATAGTATAACTAGTTTAAAATCAAAATTTAGAGAAATAAGAAAAACTTTTGATCTCTCAACAAGTGATTTTGGTGAATTAGCAGAAACAGTTAAGCTACAAATTGAAAATATAGAAAAAAGATTTCAAGATTTTGAAATAAAAATGGAAAATCAAGATTATGATGAAGTAAACCGTATTGTCAAATCTTTAGATTCTATGATTAAACATATGGATGTTATAATTGAAGAGTTACCATCTGCAATTTTAATGGTAGATAGTCTTATACCAAAAAGAATTGAAGAAGTTGAACTTAATTATAATAAATTAACAACAGAAGGATACCAATTAGATTATTTAAATATTGAGTATAATATAGAAGAAATACGAAAGAAAATTGCTGATATAATGTCTAGAGTACGAGTTTTAAATTTAGAAGATGTTTTGTTTGAATTAAAAACTATTTTGGAGTATTTTGATTCTATATTTAATGATTTTGAAAGAGAAAGATTAGCAAAAAAATCATTTGAGGAAGATATTATAGCGTTTAAATCAAAAATTAATAAAATAAATGATGTAATGAATAGATTATATGGTAAGGTTGTAGATGCTAAATATAATTACACTTTATCAGAAGATCAATTAGAAGTGTTAAAAACTTTAACAGATGAACTTGAGTTAATAAATAAAGATTTTGATATTTTATATGATACAACTAAAACGGTAAGCTTTCCATACAGTAGATTAATTAAAGAATTAGAAGTGTTAATGATAAGGTTATCAAAAACGGAAGAAAAGTTAGATAAATATATGCAAACTATTGGTAATATGCAAGATGATGAAAAAAGAGCTAGGGAACAATTAAATGAGATTACTGAGTTATTAAAAACATCAAAATATAAAATAAGAGAATATAAATTACCTATAATTCCTAATAATTATTTTGTTGAACTAAAAGAAGCAGGAGAAGGTATTAGGGAGATTATTAAAGAACTTGATAGAAAACCAATAGATATAGAAACGCTTAATACAAGAGTCGATACTGCACGGGATTTAGTGTTTAAGTTTTATAATACTACTAATGAAATAATAAAGACTGCAATTATGGCAGAAAATGCGATTATATATGGTAATAGATATAGATCAAATAAATCATATATAGATGAAGGATTATATAAGTCAGAAATATTATTTATAAAAGGAGACTATAAAAAATCTTTAGAATTAACATTAAATACAATAGATATTATAGAACCTGGAATTCATAAAAAATTATTAAGTTTATATGAGAAAGAACCTAATATTTAAATATTTTAGTTTAAATCGTCCAATGTGAAAAGTTGGGTGATTTTATTTTATTAAAATAAAATTTAATATAAAGACAAAAAAAACATATAATTTATTAGGTGATAAAATGATAAATGCTTTAAAATATATTGGCATTCTTTGTTTGTTTTGTTTTAGTTTTTTTTACACCAATAAAGCTGTTACAGTAGTAAGAGAAGTTGATCCTATTATGGTTAAGATTAGAGAAGAGGTTGAAAATTATAATAAAGATAGTATAGATGCTTTAATTAAAGGAAATGAAATAATTCCAGGAGTTAATGGTTGTGTTATTGATATAAATAATAGTTATAAAAATATGAAAAGAATAAATACATATAATCCAAATTTTCTTAAATTTAAAGAGGTTCCCCCTTCTGTTTCTATTTTAGGGAATTATGATAAATATATTGTAAGTGGTAATGGTAAAAATAGAGAGGTATCATTAATTGTTAATATGTTAGATAAAGAAAATGTAGAATTAATACTACATATTATAAAAAGTAAAGAATTAAATGTGAATTTTTTTGTGGATGGTAATTTTATAGAAAAGAATTTAGTTTATATAAATGATATGAAAGAAGGTAACGAAATATATAATTCTGGGTATGACGGTTTATATGATAGAGCAGGTTTATTATGGACTAATAGTTTGATTGAAAGTTTTTCTTATAATAAATCTATGTATTGTTTAAATTCGAAAAAAAACGATGATATATTAAAATTATGTTCAAGAAGTAAGATGTATACAATAATGCCGAGTTTTGTTATTAATAATAACAATTTTATACAGAATATTAGTAATATTTCAAACGGAAGTATTATATATATAGATAATAGGAATATAAATGCCATTAATAATACTATAAATTATTTAAAAAAAAGGGGGTTTAAATTTGTTGTATTAAGTGATTTGTTAAGTGAGAAGGGGTGCATATGAAACCTGTAATTGGTATAGTAGGAAGACCTGATATTGTTGATGATACATCAATGATAAAGGTAAATGATAAATGTAGAAGAGCAGTAATATTATCGGGGGGGATACCGTTATTAATTTTACCCACACAAGATGTGGATTATTATAAATCTTTTGTTGATGAAATAGGAAAATTAAATAATGATGATAAAAAAGATTTGATAAAGATTTTAGATTTATGTGATGGTATTATAATGCCAGGTGGTGTAAATGTATTTGAACATGATAGATTTATTTGTAATTATTGTATAATAAGAAACAAACCAGTTTTAGGAATATGTTTAGGTATGCAAATAATGTCTTATTATGATAGCGAATATTCATTATTGGAAAATGATGAAGGGGGATTTAATCATAATCAAAAGGATAAAATGGTGCATGAGGTTATTATTAAACCAAATACTAAATTAAGTAATATAGTAAAAGACAATAAATTTATAGTCAATAGCAAACATAAATATCACGTTAGTAGAATAGGAGAGTATATAGTTAGTGCTATTTCTCACGATGGATTAATAGAAGCTATAGAGTATCCGCATAATGATTTTAATATAGGAGTACAATGGCATCCGGAAGATTTGGTAAAAGATGAGATAAATAATAAGAAGATTTTTGTGAAATTTATAAATAGTTCTAAAAAGGCAAAGTGACAATATTTACTTTGTTTTTTTTGTTAAATCTGATATAATTGTAAAGCATGAGTCTTAAAAAAGGAGGAAAAGACATGAGTAAAATAAAGATTTTTAGTTTAGGCGGTTTAAATGAAAATGGAAAAAACATGTATGTAGTAGAAGTTGATAAAGATATTTTTGTATTTGATGCGGGATTGAAATATGCTGATGATAAATTATTAGGGATTGACTATATAATACCGGATTATTCTTATATTAAAAAAAATAAAAAAAGAGTAAAAGGAATATTTATTACACATGCACATGATGAACATATGGGGGCGTTATCTAATATAATAAGTGATATTCCTGAAATTAAAGTATATGGTACTAAGTTTACTGTTGAAACAATAAACAAAACATTAGAAGAGGATGAAATAGACAATAAAAATGTTATCGAGGTATCTCCTCATAAAAAAATAGTATTTGATAAAAATAGTATTTTCCCAGTAAGTTTGACACACTCTGTACCAGAAAATGTTGGGTATGTATTAAATACAGAAGACGGTGCTATAGTTTATACTGGAAATTTTGTATTTGATTCAACTATGAGAGGTTATTATAAAACTGATATTGGTAAATTAGCATATATAGGAAAACAAGGAGTATTATGTTTAATGGCTGAATCATTATACGCTGAAAGAAAAGGGTATACTTCTCCAAATCATAGAATTTCTGAATTAATTAATGAAGTTTTAATTAAAAATGAAAATAGAATAATTTTTAATGTTTTCGCAACAAATGTATATCGTATGCAGGAATTACTTAATGAGATTATGAAAACTCAAAGAAGAGTTGTTGTAATGGGAAAAAGATTACAAAAAATGATAAATTATGTTATAGAAAAAGGTTATGTTACATTTGACAAAAGAAGAATAGGTGATTTGTCAAATATAAATGATAGAGATGTAGTAATATTAACATCTAGTGAAAAAGAAAGACCTTTTCTTAATATGGAAAAAATAGTAAATGGTTATGATAAATTTATTAAGATAAAAACTACTGATGCAGTTGTTTTCTTAGAGCCTATAAGTGATGGTATGGAGAAAATGGTAGTAAGAATATCAGATAGAATTGCAAAAATGGGAGCGGAGGTTATATCTCTTCCTGTTAATAAATATTTAACCCATCATGCATCAAGTGAAGATTTAATGTTAATGCTAGACTTAATTAATCCAAAATACTATATTCCTGTAATAGGAGAATATAGATATCAAGTTGCAAATGCTAAAATTGCAACTCAAATAGGAATGCCAAAAGAAAATATATTACTAAAAGAAAATGGTAATATTATTAAATTAGAAAAAGGTGTACTTAAAGAATCTTTTGAAAAAATCAATTTAGAAGAGATAATGATAGATGGTAATTCTGTTGGAGATATAGGAGAATTAGTTCTTAAAGATAGAGAAATGCTAAGCGATAATGGTATTGTTGTTGTGTGTGCTACTATTGATAAACAAACTAAGCAAATTTTAGCAGGGCCGGAGGTTCTTACAAGAGGATTTGTATATGTTAAAGATAGTGCTGAACTAATAAAAGAAATACAAAACATATCATTAGAGAAAATTAACGAAAATATAAGTAACAATTATATAGAATTCAACAAAATTAAAACTTCAATAAGAGAAGCTGTTGGGAAATTTCTTTATTATGAAACAGAATGCAAGCCAATGATTATAACCGTAATACAAGAAGTGTAAAGAACGATTAAAAACGTTCTTTTTTTTTCTTTACAACAAGAGACGATTTAAATAATAGTGTTAGGACAGAATAGTATAAAAAAATGAATTTTATAAAATTCATTTTCTAATGCAAATATATAGCTTGATCAAACTCGTGTTCATCTTTGTCAAGGTCTATGTTTGTTTGTAATAATTCTCCAGTAGTAAGTAAAAAAGAATCATGTAATAAATAATCTTTTCCGTCTGAAGAAACAGGATCGTTCCAAGTTAAATCTATATGTAACCATTCATCATTTAAATATACCATATTCCATACATGATTTTCGTTTGATACTTTTTGATGTATTATTGGCATTCTATCTAAAAATAAACTCATTAAATCAGTATAACCACTACATATTCCGTAACCTTGAAACAATGGACCATAAGCGGTGTTTGATTTATATTCAGAAATACCATCAATAAAATCTACGTCATATCTTGTTATATTAATTATATGATCGTGTACATTTTTTATATTTTTTTCTAGCTCGCTATCATCTGATACAAGTTCAGGAAACAGTTCATCAATTTCATTGGTGATTTTCTCAATTAATTCATCTGTATAAACTTTATTTACAATAATAGTTATTCTACCATTTGCATTATATGTGGTTTTTACACTATGAAACGAATTATATACATGAATGAAATTATTTAAATGTGATATAAGTTGACTGTCTTCTGTTATTAGTTGAATATCATCTATACAATCATCATACCCAATAGAACAAAAAAATGTGAATTCATCCATGCCTGATGCGAAAACAGTATAGTATATATCTAATAAATCCTGTTTATTTTCTGGTGTGAAATTATTAGTTGGTTTTGCTAAATTGTTTCTAATATATCTGTTGAATTTATTTTTTTCTAGTGTTGTATGTTGTCTTTTATAATTTGATATAATTGTTTCTATAAAATCAGGGTTATAAATATAATAATATATTGTTAAACTCCCAAATGATAAAATAACAAAAGTTAAAAGATAAATTATGATTTTTTTCATGTAATCACCCTATTATATATTTTATCATATATAATAAATAAAATCTAAAAAAAAAAGTAATTTATATTACTTTGAATTAACTTTTTTTGTTAAACGTGACTTTTTTCTTGCAGCTGTATTCTTTTTAATTATACCTTTTGCAGCAGCTTTGTCAATTTTTTTAATTGCTACTTTTAATAAATTTTCTTTTTCATTATCAGTACTTTTTTCTACTTTTTTAATTGCTGATTTCATACTACTTTTAAAAGGAATATTAGATTCTGTTTTTCTTCCTATTGTTCTTGTTCTTTTTTCAGCACTTTTAATATTTGGCATTTTCTCACCTCCATACGTATAAAACAATATAATTCTATCAAAAATAACTATAAAAATCAATATATTTAATCTTTTTGGTAAAAGATAATATAAAGGAGGGCATATGAATAAAGATTATAATATAAGAAGTGACTTAATGATTGAAACTTTAGAAAACTTAAAACCAAAAAAAGGAATAATAACAGATGTTAAAAATATTGACAATATGAAGGTAACTACTGTAAAAGTAGAAAGTGAAGGAGTAGAATTAATAAATAAGAAGGAAGGTAAATATATTACTATTGAGTTTGAGGATGCAAGTGATAGTAATATGCAGGAAAACATAGAAAAATTATTTGTAAAAGAATTAAAAGATTTAATGACAGAAAATAATGTTAAAGAAAATGATATGTGTTTAATAGTAGGTCTTGGTAATGATAAATCTACACCTGATTCTTTAGGGCCTGCTGTTATTGATAATGTTTTGGTTACAAAGCATCTATTTGAAATTGGTGATATAGCAGAAGGTTATAGAGAAGTATCTGCAGTAAGTCCTGGAGTTATGGGCCAGACTGGTATTGAAACTAGCGAGATAATAAAAGGAATAGTAAAAGTTGTTAATCCAGATTTTATAATAGTAATTGATTCGCTTGCAGCAGGTGCTATAACTAGAATAAATAAAACCATTCAAATGACAGATACTGGCATACATCCAGGAAGTGGAGTTGGTAATTCAAGAAAAGAAATTAGTAAAGAAATAATTAATGTTCCTGTAATTGCAATAGGCGTTCCAACAGTTGTAGATGCTGCTACTATAGTAAATGATACATTAAATTCAATTGACAATCATTTTGCGATAACAACTGAAAATATAAACAATCCATTATTTAAGTTGGCGCCAACTAATTATATAAGTAAATTTGATGAAAATCAGGAATTGAGTGAAGAAAAAAAAGAAAAATTATTAGGCATGATAGGATTATTAGATGAAGAAGCAAGAAAGAGTTTAATATATGAAGTTTTATCATCTATAGAATATAATTTAATGGTTACACCAAAGGATATAGATTTTTTAATAGAAAAATTAAGTGCTTTAATATCAAATGGAATAAACAAATCACTACATCGACAAATTACTTATATATAATAATATATTATTTTTGTATGGGGTGATTGCATGAAATTTAGAAAAAACAAACCAAAAAGTAAAAAACGGAAGTTACTAAGAAAAATATTTTCGTTATTTTTTATACTTTTCATTATTAATCAAACTGTATTATTATTATATTCAAAAATAGATATTTCAAATGAAGAGTTTATAAATATGTTAATAAACAATAATAATGAATATAGAGTGAAAAGAACAATCAATAATATAATAAAATTTATATCAAAAATAGATTTAACTAGTCCTGTTAGTATGCTTTCTATGAATGTTGATTATGAAGCTTATCCAGTAGGAGGAAAAGATATTTACGATTATGAAAAATTAAAAAAAATTAGTAGACATATTGAGGATCCAAATCCAGTGGATATAAATAATCCAAGAATATATATATATAACAGTCACCAACTAGAACATTATAGTAGAAGCGGGTTAGAAATATATAATATCACTCCTAATGTTTTAATGGCGTCATATATTCTTAAAGAAAGGTTTCATAGTTTAGGAATACCTACAATTGTTGAAGACACTAATATGGCTGAATTTATGAGAATAAATAATTGGAGACATGCGGATTCGTATAGGGCGTCTAGAATATTAATTTTAGATAAGAAAAGCAAATATGATAGCATAGAATATTTTATAGATATTCATAGAGACAGTATAAGGCGTGAACTTAC
>SKJH01000052.1 GCA_007116005.1 Bacilli bacterium
TAGAAATACCTCCTTTTTTAACCATAATTTTAGGAGCATACAAAAAGGCCAGCAACCCTTATAATTGCTAGCCTTTTCCACTTTTTTAACACCCTATATTGGGCGGAATTTGTATTTGGCACTCATAGGCTAGGTAGCTAGAAATACCTTGAGCAAAATACTAATAAGTTTTAATAAATATCAAGTTAATAATAGTATATCATTAACTTGACTTCAGTTTATAAAATTTGAACCTTAAACGTCTAGTTTACTATAAAATTTGAACTTATCTATATCAAATCCACCTGCTAATTCTAATATCTTAATCGTCAATTGCTCATAATCTGATAGTCTCGTCTTTTTATCTTCAAAAGTAATACAATTCGTTATTAATTGGCTTATTTCTTTATCCGGTAGTTCTTTTAATAAATATTTATTTCGAGTGATCTCGCTCGTTATATTTCCTAGAATAGTTTTTTTACTGTAAGGATGTTTTATGTGTTTCATATAATTCGACAATAATTTATCCAAATTACAGTAATACATAAAATTAAATTCTTCTTTTTTATTCTCAAAGGCATCCTGCAAGTCATCAAGCATATCCCATATTCCATATTTATCTAGTTCATTGATGCTCGTATTAATTTCTTGATATTTATTTTCAAGCATTTCTGTAGCTTTGTCCTTTAAACTCTGAACTACTCCAGTTTTATCTAAAATTATTTCTCCTGTTATGAATTGAGTCTGTGACATTGGCCTAATTGATTGATAATCTTCTTCAAAATATTTTATAATTTGCTTGGGAGGATTAGAAAAATACTCAATCAATAAACCATCAATACTTCTATTTCCCCTTTCTCTATAATTAACATCATCTGCTAAAATTATATGTACATCTAAATCAGAATGACTAGACGGATTTCCAGTAATGTAACTTCCGCAAACTAAAATACCTATCGTGTCATCCATGTATTCCCAATCTTCTAAGAATTTGGCCAATTTTTCTTTCCATTCCATAATTAACTCCTCCTTATTAAAATTTAAAAGTATTGTTTTTATTTATTGTTCTCTCAATCTAAGGTGTAAAAATATAATTACGATTTTGTTATTCTTACTAGAAATTCAGATTCATTTTCTTCCAATATTTCAGATTCAAAATTACATTTCCCAAATTCAATACTAATTACACTTGGAGATAAATGTAACCATTCAAATTCTTGACCTTCTTTTCCTTCATAAATAGGCATCAATTTCGTTACAATAATCCCCTTTATTCCTTTGGGTATATTAGTAATTATTTGGCCAGTTGGTTTTAATATAATATCCAAAAGAACAATTAAATCTCTAAGTTTATTTATATTACCAACCATTCCTAAATTATTTTCTATAAATAATATAGTATCGTATTTATTATTTATATCTATTTCAAATATATTCATTTTTTTAGTACAGGTGATCCCGTTATTTTTAGATACTTTAATCATATAATCGGAAATATCTATTCCAAGAACATCTCCTTTTTTTATTAAATAAGGTTCATATATTCCTGTACCACAGCCGACATCAAGTATACTTCCATAAGATAAATCAATTATTTTCTTTTCTATTGATGTTAATTCATCATAAGACCTAAAGTACTTATTCAAATCATGTTCCTCTACTTGATTCCCGAACTTGAAATAAAATTTTTCATCTCTTCCTTCACTTTTTTTTAATACAGCATACCCAAACAAATCTAACATAAATTAACTCCTCTTCATAGTATAGTTTTTATAATCTAATTATAACAAAAAACTTGATATTTTACTATCAAGTTCGATTTTACATTATGGTAAAAATAGTTAATTATGCTATATACTAATAATTAAAAATCTCTTCATTCTAATATTGCTTTTATTCTTCTTACTCCAGAAGAACTACTCTCTTCTTTAATTATTTTAAATTTACCAAGTTCACTAGTATTATTAACATGAGGTCCTCCACAAATTTCACAAGAAAAATCTCCAATTGAATATACTTTTATAATATCTTCATACTTATCTCCAAAAAGACCTATAGCACCTTTTTCCATAGCCTCACTTACGGTCATATTTTCATAATTAATATCTAGTTTTAAATTAATTTGATTATTCACTAATGATTCAACTCTAAAAATTTCTTCTTCAGTAAGCTTGCGATCGAAAGAAAAATCAAATCTCAACCTCTCACTAGTAATATTACTTCCTTTTTGACATATGTCTCTACCTAAAACCTGCCTAAGTGCCTGCTGCAATAAGTGAGTTGCAGTATGTAACTTTATAGTATTTAAATCATTATTTCCCATTCCACCAGAGAACTTTTTTTCTGCTCCTAACCTCGACTTATCTTGATGTTCCTCAAACCTTTTATTAAATTCTTCAATGCTAACAGTAATATTATTTTCCATACACAATTCCATTGTCATTTCAATCGGGAATCCAAATGTATCATACAACTTGAAGGATAATGAACTGTCCAAGTATCCATTACAATCTAATGTCATTTTATTAAACTCTTTCAAACCCTTGGTTAAAGTTTTATTGAATAATCTTGATTCTTCTTCTAAACTTTTAACAATAAAATCTCTCTTTATTTCTAGTAGTGGGTATTCATCCTTGTAGTTATCAATTGTTACCTTTGAGAGGATAACAATACTGTCCTCACTACATTCTATTTTTTTAAGAAATCTTAGTGATCTTCTGATTAATCTTCTTAATATATATCCTTGTTCAGTATTAGACGGAACAACTAAATTTTCATCTCCTAATATAAAGACTGCAGCTCTAATATGATCTACTATAATTCTAAACCCTTTTAAATTATCTTCATAATTTTTACCAGATAATAATTCTAACTTTTTAATGGCATCACTAAAAAGATCAGTCTCATATAAATTTGATTTATTATTAACAATAGCATATATACGTTCAAAACCCATTCCGGTATCAACATTTTTCTGTGATAAACTTTCATAAGAATTATCTCCAACTTGATTGTATTCCATAAATACATTATTCCAAATCTCAACATACTTACCACAACTACAAGCAGGCCCACATTCATTACTACACTTAGGTTTAAAATTGTCGTAGAATATTTCTGTATCTGTCCCACAAGGTCCACCGTATCCAAGTCCCCACCAATTCTCCTTTTTTCCATAAGAATAAATGTTTTCTTTTTTAATTCCTAAAGATAACCATGCATTATAACTTTCTGAATCTTTTGGAAAGTTGGCATCTCCTTCAAAAACTGTTACCGCTAATCTTTCAACAGGAATACCTAAAATATCAACCAAAAATTTAAAACTAAACTCAATTGATTTTTCTTTAAAATAATCACCCAAACTCCAATTTCCTAACATTTCCAAAAGAGTAACATGACAATCATCTCCTACTTCTTCAATATCACAAGTTCTAATACATTTTTGTACATTAACAAGTCTTTGCCCCAAGGGGTGCTCTTCACCAAGCAAATATGGTGTCAACGGATGCATTCCAGCCATTGTATATAAAGCGCTTGGGTCATTATCTGGTATTAATGATGAATTTTTTATTTCCTTATGACCATTATTGACAAAATAATCAATATATATTCTTTTCATCTCGTTTTTTTTCATTTTTTCCTCCATTTATTTTTGACTAAAAACACAAAAGGCTCGTTTAAACATAATTTTCCTCCTAAAAAAAAGAATGGTACACTAAGGAGTGCAAATAGCACGGTACCATCCTTTTATTTAACTTAATTTAATAACGGCTGTTAACCGGCACTCCCTTTCGGGTGCAACTCATAGGTAGCAAATACTAATTTAAAATATTATCTCTCACCAAACGATAACTCTCTTAATCTAAATTAATAAATTTCCTAATCAATGTCTTTAATGACTTAACTATATTTATACATCAAAATATTATACTTGTCAATAATATCAAACATTATTTTTTTAAAGATGTGGTTCTAATTATTTTAGTTTTTTAATTTTAAAACATACTCCGCCATATTCTTCTTGTTGTTCTTTTGTATAAATAGGATACGTATCTGTTACTACATCATCCACGCTTTTATACTGTTCTTTAAAATCTAAATCAAAATAACTGTTATACATTTCAAAAAAAGAATTGAAAGTGCTGATTTCCTCAACTAAAACACTCACTGTTTCATCTAGATTAGCTGTATTTTGGAAAATTATCATATCTCCAATTTTAATTTGCTTTCTTTTTTCATCATAAAGTCTATACTCTCTAATCTTTTCCCCAGTTCTAACCTGCTCAAAATACTCTGGATATAACTTCATATTATGAATTTTCATTTAACAACAATCCCAATCAAACAATGCATTTTCAAACCTTCTTGCTTCTAAATCTTCTTTAGATATTAAAAGCCAAGAAATTCCTGAATCGCCAATCAAAATTTGTCCGCTACCTAAATTACTATCCACTTTAACAATACACTCTAAGTTATTAACTTGTTTTTTATCATGCTCTCTTGGATCCCCTTGAATAAAATCGGCATATCCACCAATCAAACCACCTTGTATACCAAGTTCTTTATATATAATTTCTTCCGGGTCATCTAGTTGAAAATAATGATCAATGTTAGATTCAAACACTTCATTATATATTTCACAAAAAATCTTATCAAATCTAAAATCATTCATAGGCATGAAAGTTTGATCAAGTTTCAAATCCATTTTAAATGATTCAGTTACAGCAAAACAACTTAAATCTATCTGCGGTAAATCATTATTGTACTCATCAATAATGTTTTCAACATATTTCACTTTATATTCAATTGGATACGAGAATTCCTTTTCTACAAAAAGCTGCAGTAAACCTTGTTTTGGATAATTTTCTAATTCAATATTAGAAAAATTGATTTGCACAAAAAGTGGCATATACTCTCCTTTAGAATCAAGCGGATAAGTTTCACCTTTTTTTATATATGGAACACCACCAATTTTACTATCTAATAAAGACGGCTTATCTTCAGATAGTGTAAATGAATAGCACGTTTTACGAGTTTTCTCCTTTATTTTGTCCGCAACTAACTTTAATTTATCATTCATAAATAATTACTCTTTCTTTCTATAAATTTATACTATATTATATTATGATATTACAATCATTGGATTGTCAATACTTTTTTAGACAGTTTTTATCCGAAAGCTTTTAAGTGTTTAATAACTTATAATTAACTGGGGTTTCATAATTTAATGAACTATGAATTCTAATGTTATTATACCA
>SKJH01000086.1 GCA_007116005.1 Bacilli bacterium
AAATTAACAACTTGACTTATAATAAACGCTACTAATGACGCGATAACAATAACTATATTCTTTTCAAACAACAATCTATACGCATTATCTACTTCAATATCATTAGCTGGAAAATAATAAGTTAGTCCTAATAATAAAATTATTACCAACATAACTATTAACCCCGAAACAACCACTTTTCTAGCTTCTTTTATACCAAGTCTTTCATTAACAATGTTTGATACCACAAAAGTTAATGGATATGTTATAAAACTACTCGCAACAACCATGCCTAATATTTGTACTTCTTTAACTGCTATAACATTAGAAATAACAAAAAGCCCCGCAAAAACAGACGAAAATAAAACTAAATCAAAATTTTTACTTTTCATATAATCCTCCTATGTTAAAAATAATACTACAAATATTGTTTTTTTTCAACACTTCAAATAAAAACGCATCTTTATTTACATTATATTTATAATAATTAATATCCTACTTTTTATTTGATTTTATACTATCATTAACATAAATATTTGTTTTAAATTAGTCATATTATAATATATGAAAAGTTTTTTTATTCCTTTTATTATAACTTTATTATCTGGACTTGGAACTGGTTTAGGAGGTATTATATCTGTTGTAGCAAAAGAAAAAAGCAATAACTTTCTTGGGCTTTTATTAGGAATTGCAGCAGGAGCTATGATAAGCTTATCAATAATAGAAATAATACCTGAAGCACTTAATTATTTATTACAAACAATACGATTTCACAATTCTTTTTTAATATTGGTATTTGGATTTATTATAGGAACAATTATTATTATAATTATTAATAAAGTTACTGAAATAAAAATCACTGGACTTTATAAAACAGGTATAGTTAACATGATTGCAGTTATACTACATAATCTTCCTGAAGGCATTATTGTTTTCATGATGTCAACAGAAAATTTATATGTGGGTATAACACTTGCTATTGGTATTGCAGTTCATAATATACCGGAGGGAATTGCTATAGCAACCCCTATATACTATTCAACAAAAAACAGAACCAAATCAATACTTTTGGCACTATCTAGTGGTTCTGTTGAAGTTATTGGAGGTATATTATGTTTTTTTTTATTAAAACCTATCATTAATAATATAACAATAGGTTTTGTTCTTTCAATTGTAGGCGGTATTATGATATATTTATCCCTCTATAACTTGATTCCCGAAGCATTAAAGTATAATAAAAAGCAAACCTTTATAGGATTAATAGCTGGAGGAATAATTATTTTAATTACACATCTGTTTTTATAACGTAACCTTAAAAACAATTTTTACTGTTTTACTATAAATGACACTCATTAAAACAATGTGCTTATTATTTTAAGAGACAGCGAACCGATTTGCCGATAACCTGCGAATGACATCAGAACTACTGGAACCCAGGTAGCGTCTCCAAGCACCAGAGCCACCAGGTGAAGGACTCCGCCAGTTGCCGAACGAGCCAACATTACGAAGAGAACCTAAGGTGTTACGGGCACCAGCAGGCATCATATTAAATCTTGTTGCATTGTTTAAACTTTGATTATTACCAACTACACATTCATTTGGTGTGGATGTATTCCAACTCTGTTGTATCTACAGCATTTATTACTTCTACCTCATTTTTTGATGTTACTCCTTGATCTATATATTCTGGATTGACCAAAACTTCTATATATTTTTCTATATTCAAACTGGAATTTAATTTTTCAATTTACACTTTTTTATATTTTTCTTCTTTTCCTTTTTCTATAATTGTTTCATTATTATAATATTTTAATAAAAAAACAATAGAATTCAAGACAACTAACATTATTATTACCAACATTAATACCTTTTTCATATTTTTATTACTTCTCTATTACAAGTATATTTATATATATTATATAATCCACTACAAAAAATAAATGTTTTTCTGAAATCTTCAATTTTATTTACAACCTTTAACATTAATTATAAACCTTTTATTTTATAATTAAAAAACATCTACAGATGTTTTAATCTAGTTTCAATTCATGAGTTGTTTCACCTTTAATATTATATATAGTAAAGGTTTTATTTTCATATATCATATAGCTGGGTTCACTATTATTTCTTGGTATTGCAATAGAACCAGGATTTATATATGTCATCTCACCCTTTTTTTCTATAAAAGGGTAATGTTTGTGACCATATACTAAAATACCTCTTCTATTAAATTTATTATTGGATTCAATATTATACTTATCACCATGGGTTAAATATACTTCAACCCCATCAACGTATATCAAAGATAAATCTGTACATATCGGAAAATCAGTAGCTTTTATATCTACATCTGAATCACAATTTCCTTTTATACATATGATCTTATCACTATAATTCATTAGAAATTCTTTAACACTAGGAACGCTATAATCATCAGTTATATTATTAGGCCCCAAATAATATAAATCCCCTAATATAACAATTTTATCAAAATTATTTGTAGATATAAGATCTTTAATTTTTCCCAAATTAGTAGTAACCCCATGAATATCTGAAACAAATAATATTTTCATAATATCTCCTTTCTAAAAATATATTAATCTATACAAATCCAGTATATCATAAAAAAGAACTGTTTTAGAGTACGTTTTCTGCAAACTATTTCTTATACAGTTCTTTTTATCAATCTTAAATGGAAAATCTATTTATAACCTATTCATTATACCCCGTGTTGAATAATTTGTTTTGATTACTATACACCTCCTTATATTAAGTTAGTATTATATAGTTGTTTTGTAATTACGCATATTATTTGAATTCACCTAATTATACATTTATCACCTCCAATAACAGGTACGTGTGAAAGGTTTTTTCACAAACATTTTTAATTGGTAATTAAACTACATATATTAATCACCCCTTTCCTCTTTGGATTATCTACATTATCACATAGGAATGTGAAGATTTTATGAATTTTAGTTTTTTTCCCAAAAAAAAGTGAAGTTTTCCTTCACTCTTAATCTATGAATTTAATTTTATTAAGAAAATTCTTAATATTGTCTAAATCAAAATATTCCTCGTCTTCTCCATTTATAAAACTAAAAAAATAATCTTCTTCATTATGAATTAAGTGTACTTCACGAACAGCATTATCATTTATTGTATAAATATACCCTCTCAAATCTCCATCAATAAAATCTATTTTTGCTGGCGGAAGAAGTGTATTACCAATATTTTTTATAAAGTAATCCATTTCAAGATCTTCACGACTTGAGAAAAAATTTGTATTATTTTCATAATTATTTAAAACTAATTTAAGTATATCAACATCATCTTTAACATTATTTTGCTCTAACAAAGCTTTTCTATCCATATTTTGTAATTTTTCATCAAAACTCAAAACATCATCAGCCACTAACATACTGTATAAAGTATGTTCAGATTTACCCACTCTAAATACAGCCATATGTTTTTCTGAATCCTCATCATAAAGAAAATATGTTTCAAATGTCTCAAATCCATCACTAGATGATCTTTCTTCATTTAATTCAAAACCATTCTCTAATTTTTCATACATTACACTTTTGAATGTTAACATGTTATCATCATTTAAATTATTATCCGACGTAATTTCTATTATATTTCCTGAATATTTAAATTGTTCTATTAACTTTTTTCCTGTTTCACTATATCCAACCCTATAATTATCTAATAAGTTTGTCTTATGTCCAATATAACCAGATACTAAAACAAATATAAACACACCTAATATTATTAACTTCTTTTTCATAAAATCCTCACTACTCTACTATATTTTTGCTTGCATAAACCTATTATACTATATTTTCATTTCATAATATACTCATTATCTAATTTTTATTTAATGAATTTAAATATTAGGTATATATAGCGTTAAAAAGTAATAACTGTAGGTTCATAACTATTTAAAATTCTATAATAATCACCCATATGTCTAATAAATTCAGCTTTACTCTCAAAAATTACAGACAGTCTAAATACGTCAATTTTATCCTCATAATTAAATCTATCAATCCATCGTATCTAATAGAGTGTTTCCGCTTCAAATTGGCGTGTAAGCTCTCTATTGGAACATTATCTGCTGGAGTAGATTTTCTACTCATAGATATTAAAATACCGTTTGATTCGCAGATCTGCTTATATTCGAAAGATGTATACTGGAATCCTTGATCGGAATACAATATTACTCCAGTTACATCTTTTTGTTTTGAAACTGCTTCATTCAATGTTGATATAACTAATTCATTATCCATTTTATAAGCCATAATATCTTTTGTATATAAATCCATAATAGACGAAAGATAAGTTCGTTTTATATTGTGAATTAAATAAGTAATATCAGTAACCCATTTTTTTATTTTCTGCTTTAAAATTTCTTTTTAATAAATTAGGCTTAATGTTTTATTAAATATGTTTTTTCATCCAATTGATTTTTAAAATATCTTTATATCTTATATTTTAAATTATATTTTTTCATTATCCTTAATATCTTTTTATGATTGATAACCTATCCTGTTTGTAATAACAGTGCTTTTTTAATTCTTCTATAATCATACAACTCTCGGCCTTCCTCAAATATCCTCTTAATTTCATTGTAAAATATAAAAATGTCGAAGGATTTCTATACCATAATCTTTATTTACTACTAATTTTGTTACAACAAAATGTTTATTAGAATACCCATATATATTATTAACATTAAACTTACTATATTCTTCATCATTTAAAACTTCTATTTTCAAATAATCGTTTATATTTCTTTTAGTTTTCCATTAATAACTCCACCATTTTATTTAATTAATTCAATTTCTATACCAATAGGGCAATGATCACTACCCATTATATTATCATAAATCATTACATCTTTAATTTTATCTTTTAAGTTTTCAGATACAACAAAATAATCAATTCTCCATCCAACATTTTTTTCTCTTGCACGCCCCATATAACTCCACCAAGTATAATTATCAACACTATCTGGATTTAAATACCTAAATGTATCAATCAAACCATTATTTAGTAAATTAGTAAATTTTTCTCTTTCTTCATAAGTAAAGCCAGCATTACCAATATTAGCTTTAGCATTTTTTATATCCTTCTCAGTATGCGCAACATTAAAATCACCACAAATAATAACAGGTTTATTTTCTTCTAAACTCTTTATATATTTCAAAAAACATTCTTCCCAATTCATCCTATAATCTAATCTAGATAAATCTCTCTTAACATTTGGAACATATATATTTATTAAATAAAATTTTTCGTACTCAAGAGTTATTATCCTTCCTTCATTATCAGATGTAAATTCATCTATACCATATACTACAGATATAGGTTTTATTTTTGAATAAACCATTGTTCCTGAATACCCTAATTTTTCTGCCGGATTTAAATATTCATAATAACCATTAGCATCAAACTCTATTTGATTTCTTAAAGCTTTTACCTCTTGCAAACAAAATATATCTGCATCTACGTCACAAAAAAAATCTTTGAATCCTTTTTTTAAAGCCGCTCTAAAACCCGCTACATTCCAAGATACCATCTTCATACTATCACCCGTTAACATTATAACATTTATTTTTATTTATTATAATTAATTTAAAAAAAACTATGAAAACACAAGATTTTCACGCTTTTTGTTTTATATTCTAATTTAAGTCTAGATTCCTATTTTCAAAACCCTTAAATCCGAAGAAAGTCATAACTACAATTAATATACTCATAATTATAAATGGCATAATATTAAAATCATCTAATGGAGTAGGAATATGTGTAAATGGTGAAATTTTTAATATATTTTCACCTAAATTAAACATTGGTCCAAATACTGGTCCTAATCCAACACTAATTATAGTTACTCCATACGTTATTAAAGTTACATATTTTGGTAATATTCCAAACGCTAATATTACAATAGAACCAACTAGTAATATTGGAATTGAATTCATAAATGCTGATTGTAATATAACACTTATACCTATATCAACCTTTGTTAACCCTCCTACATATATACCTATCACTAAAAATAATAATATTATATATAAATTAAGTGTTGATTCTACTATTTTTGTAATTAATAACTTTCTTCTTGTAACTCCTGATGCCAAAATATTTTCTATTGTATTATCAACCTCTTCTTTTCTTATTCTAAGCAGTGATTGAACATAAAAAATAAGTAAAGGTATTATAACTATTGAAATTATTAACGCTAGAAAATATTCAGTAGAATTAACAGAGCCAAAAATATATTCTAAACCTTCTATACTACTTAACCCTTCCTCAAATTCATCGCTTACAAAACCAAATAACAATCCAAATAATACGATTGTAATAAACCAAGTAGTATAAGATTTTTTTCCTAAATTTCTAAATAGTCCTAAAGGAGAAAGCAAACTCTTTTTGGCATCTTTTCTACCTTTTTTAGCGGGGATTAGACCACTACCTATATCTCTTTTGTTTATTAATTTAAACCCTATTATTAAAAGTACAATAAAGCTAATTATAAAAGGAATGATTAAATACATATTATTTTCATGAAAAACATACATCTGTTGATACCATCCAAAAGGAGATAGAAAAGTTATATTGTGACTTTCGACTTTAAATGTGTTTGGATCAAATTTTCCAAGCAGGTTTCCTATTGCACTTATAGTAAAGAAAAACAAAGTAGTTAACCATCCAAATTTACTAGCGCCACTTGTAGTTTGTGATATCTGTACAGCAATAGCCATAACTCCTGTCATAAAAAGTCCCATTAATCCAAATGATATACCTGTATAAAATGAATATAATAAATCTAAATCATGGGAATACAGTGCAACAGTGGTTATTATCACTACAAATATATTAGTTAAAACTGAAATAATAACTGCAGAAAGTAATGGTGCATATCTACCAACCATTGTTGATGAAATTAATTCAGAAACTCCACTTTCTTCATTATCCCTTGTATGTTTAATAATAGTCTGAATTGTCATTGCAATTATTAGAATAGTGATTAAAACAGAACCCCTTGAAGTATAAAAACCTCCCAAACTATAACCTGGACTTGGTGAATCTAACATCCTTATTGCAGGGTTAGTAGCCCTCATTATTATCATTTCTTTTAAAGTATCATCACTCATCATAGTAGAATACGCTGCGATAAGTGCAAAACTAATAAGAGTTAAAGATATTATCCAAATTGATAATCTAAATGCATCTCTTTTTAGATTACTCTTAGTTAATATTAAAGTACCTTTGAATTTATTCATTATTACCACCTACATCATCACCATAATGGTGCATAAATAATTCCTCAAGGGTTGGTGGAGTACTTATTAAACTCTTAATTTTATACTTTGATAATTCTTTTAAAACATCATTTAAATTTTTATTTTCAACTCCAAAATAAGCTTTCTTTTTTTCTAGAACTAGGTCATAAACATTTTTACTTGAAAAATTACTTAAATCTTTTTCTACATCAACCTCTATAGTTAATCTTGTTAAATGTCTCAACTCATCAATAGTACCTACTTCTACTATTTCTCCTTGTCTAATTATACTTACCCTATCACATAATTTTTCTACCTCTGCTAAAATATGACTGGATAACAAAATAGTTTTTCCTTCTTTTTTTAAATCTTTTAAACATTTTTGAAAATTTAACTCCATTAGTGGATCAAGTCCGCTTGTAGGTTCATCCAAGATGAAAAGCTCTGCATCTGATGCAAACGCTGCTATTAAAGCAACTTTTTGTCTGTTTCCTTTTGAATATGTTCTACATTTTTTTGTAGGATCAAAATCAAATAACTTAATTAAACTTTCTTTTTTATTTCTATTAAACCCTCCTCTTAAAGAACCAATTAAATCAATAAATTCTCCGCCAGTTAAATTAGGCCATAAACTAACATCACCTGGCACATAAGCAACTTTTTTATGAACTTCAGCAGCATTATTAAAAGGTTCCAAATCAAATACAGAACTACTACCAGAATCAGATCTTAAAAGACCTAAAAGAATTCTAATAGCAGTAGATTTACCAGCACCATTTGGACCAATAAATCCCATTATTTCACCTTTTTTAACTTCTAAATTTAATTTTCTAAGCGCCTTAACCTCCCCAAAATTTTTATCTACATTTTTCATTTCAATAATATTCATTTAATCATCCCTTTCTATTTCAAAAAATTTTGGCCCATACAGGACATAAACCTATCCATAAACATTTCTTTTATTTCCTCACATTCTATATTATGATACTTACACCATTCATCATAATAAATTGAAAAAGTTATAATAGGCATTAATCCTAAAAAGAATCTTTCGGTAAGAGCAATTTTATCAAAAAACATTTCTAGATTATTATCCTTCATTGTTTTAGAAACGTTCTCGCCATTTAAAACCTCAACAATTTTAAACATTAAATAACTTCTGTCATTTTTTTTGATAGATTCAGTTAATAATACTTTTAAAATGTCTTTTCTCTTTAAATAAAAATTAATAATTCTAACAAGAGTATATTCCATAGATTTTTTTATTTCTTCTTCACTCATATCTAATATTTTTAATTTATCACCTTCAAAAGAAATTTCACCTTGTTCTATTAACCTCATTTTTTCTTCCTTTAATATAATAACTGTCTCTTTTTCAGCTTCAGTTAAAATATCATCTAAAATATGATTTAAAAGACCATCTTTATTTTCAAAATAATAATATATTAAAGGTTTATTAACTCCACATTCTTCTGCTATATTACTAACACTTGTTCCATCAAAACCTTTTTCAGAAAATAATTTTATTGCTGTTTTTAATATTTTGTTTTTTGTATCCAAATGGCACCTCCTTTACCTACCGTTAAATAAATTATAAAGGAAAACAAAAAATAAATCAAGATGTTATGTAATCTTTATCTTGATTTATTTTTTCTCTTTTTGTAACTTCTAATATTATTTGCAATTTTTGTAAAAGAAGTCTCTTCTTCTAAAAAAGAAGGTTTAATTGTTTTATAATATTCATCATCTTTTTTGAAAAAATGATTAACAAAATGAGATGGAATCAATAAGTATTGTTGATTTTTACTTATTTCATTTATACCTTGTTTCATTAATTTAGCATCATCTAAATCATAATCAAACCTATCTTCAAACCCCATCATATAACCAGCTTTTTGTTTAGAATAAATCGCAATTGAGATATCATCAAAAGACAATGTTTGATCTGTGTTATCAACAAGAATAATAGTATGTATATCCTCTTCATCTTTACAAAACAAAGGTATACCATACACCCCTACTTTTTCCAGCATTATTTTATAAACATAAATAATAGAGTTACATATACCTTTATTATTAAACAATACATCTTTTATTTGCTTTTCTACACACCTACTATTATTATTTAATTCTTCAAAATCAAATTCTAATGTATTATATAAATAATTATAGATTTTTTTTCTTCTTTCATATACGGATAAATCATTGAAATTTTCACTATTAAATATATCATTTATTTTTTGTATTATTATTGACTCAAAAACATTGTTATCTATCATATGATATCTCCTCATATTTATATATTTTTAATTATCTAAAGTTATCTTATTTATTTCATATGGTGATACGCCAGTTCTATATACTATTTCAACTTTTTCACCTTTTTCTAGAAATATTAATAACCCTTGATTAACAGCTATATTAGCACGATATATATTTTGATTTTCATCAATTATAAAATAATGAGTATCACCTTTAATTATTGCAGTTTTTATTTCCTGAACAGTTATTGTTTTTGTTTCTATTTCACCTGTATCAACTTTATTACCAATATAATTTACTAAAGCTTTTTCTATACCTAAAGCAGCATCAGTAACTACTACTTTTTGATAATCTACTACATCAACAAAAGCATACATTTTAACTAAACCAGCATTATCTTTTAATGAAATAAAATAAGTTGGTTTATTATTAACATTTATTAATAATGGAAATGTAGCTCTATAATTCATTTGTTGAACTTGACCTTCAGCACTATCCATAGCAGAATATTCTTCAGCTCCTGGAGCCTCATAAAAATTAGTGTTTTTTGTACGAAGATTAGTCATAATAAATCCAATATTAGATTCATCTGCAACTACTGAAGTAATACCTGTATATAAATAAACATCATCATTATAAACTGTATAATTATAACCTTCAGTTGTTACAACAACATTTCTTTGGCTAAACAGTGAGTTTAAAAAACCTCTTTGATAAACTCCCCAACTATTAACTTGATCAATAATTAACCAAGACGGATACACATGATCAACCCACTCTGGAACGTCTTCAACCTTATAATAATCAGACTCTCCATTAATAGGATTTAGAATAATTACGCCTTCAACTTCTGGACGTACTCCAACACCAACATACTTTATAGTAGGTACTATCCAATAAGGATTACCTTCTTCATCTATTTCAAAACTTTTATCTCCAAATATTTTTGTTGGATATGAAAATCTTAATTTTCTATCTAGGTTTTTATTTAAAATAGCAGAATCCATATATTTCATGCCTTGTTCTAATCTAATCAAATCAGCTTTTCCAGTTACTGAATTAACCATTATATAACCTGTAATACCTTCTTTACGATTCGCTAAAAACTTAAAAAAATCTTCATATTCAAGAGGTGTAACTCTTACAATTTCATTTTGATAATTAATTTGTGTATATAAATCAGATACTCTAAATTGGGATACAAATTCAGGCATTCTCCCCATAACTCTATCACCTAATCTTTGGGTTGAAGCTTTATCAATAACAGGCAATCTATTATGTTCAATCATAGGAATATCAGAAATAAAATCATTATCTGATTGAACATAAATTCTTGTTGAATATTTACTTGCACTAAAAACAGGGGATACATATATATTTATTAAAAATATACCTATGATAATTACACCAATAATTAATACTATGATTTTTTGTGATGGATTAAGATACCTTGATATACTATTTACTGTTTTTTTATTATTTAAAATTATATCAGGAAATACTGTTAATAAGTTTGTTGAAATGGATATTACCAAATATAAAATTAAGAAAAAAATTACAAATGACCAGAAAAATGGACTGTTAATATTAATTGGGGGCAACATAAAATAATAACTAATAATAATTATTATTAAAAACATTAGATTTTTTATTACATTCTTTTTCATAAAATTCGCTCCTTAAAACAATTTATATCTATTATATCATTTATATATATGATATTACATTAATTATAAAAATAATACAACATTAAGATATTACATTAGAACAGATTTTTAAATAAAAACTCCTAATTATAGGAGTTTACAAATTGATTCTAAAATATAAATTTTTATAGTCATTGTTATAAACATTTGTAATCCACGAGGATTTTTTTACTTGTCTATAATTTTTCGATAAATATTCATCTTTATATATACCATATTTACATTCAGAAGCTGTATTATTACATTCTTTTCTGTTAATAATTCCTGTTCTATAAAAAGCTTTATCTGTTTTTACATTATCTAATTGAATATCTATTATTTTTTCATTGCTATCAATTTGAAATATAATATCATCAAAATTTATTTTACATAATGGTGGATTATTATAAAAGTCACAATTTACTTTGTAAAATTTATTTTTATTTACATAATATAAATTATTTTTTTAAAAAAAATAATAATCTAACATATATCCATCATAAATAAAATTATTTAGCCCATATTCATCAAATACACTAGTCAAAGCTTTGTTACTAAATAGTACAATGTTTTCCTCAAACTTTAAAAAATTAGTATCATAATATCTACCATCACTTGTATTAATTATGTTTCCTAACATTCCTACTACATTATCTTTAAATCTATTTACTAGTTTACAGTTTTCCCTATTTGAAAATTTCTTATAAACATGGTATCTATATAAACTTCCTTCATTTGTATAAAAGTACCCTGTTTCATTGTTTCCATGTATTGAAACAACATTTTTAAACTCTGAACATGAAAAAGGTTCTTTTAATATATCGCTATCTAGATTTTTTGTAAAATTTAAACTACAAGCTGATAATACAATAATTATTACAATTATTACCATTAATTTAATGCATTTATTCATACTACTCTGCCCCCTATGAGGATTGTATCACAGCATATGATATTAAACAATTAGAAACAATTATTATGCAACAATTACCAGTGTAATGTTTTTTATAATTTTAATATACTAAACTTTATATTTAAAAAAATTAACATTACATAACTTCCTTTTTAACATGTTTTAAATACTCTTCAACAGAAAGATTTGGCAATGGTTCAAAGTATTCACAAACTTTTATAAAGTCATAAAAGTCTTCTTTTACTTTATAATTACTTATTACATATTCTAATTGTTTTTGTTTAGCACCCTCTATTATTTCTTCAAAAGAATCAAATTCATGAATACCTCTATTATGTTCATAAGCATGTTCAAACAAATAATATTTGTTATCACTTTTATACATTAAAAAAGTATGAGTGGGCAAGTCATTTTTTTTATTTAATTCAAACCATAAAAATATAGTTTTAAATTCATAGTTTTTTTCTTTAAACCACAATCTTTCTAATTCAACTTGATCCCAACATGTTCCAACCTTTGTTTCTAAAACTTTTTTTCCATCTTGGATAATGCATTGATTATACCAGTCTTTTTTAGACTCTTCAGAAAAAGCATCTGTATATACCTTTGCGTTTTTACAAACAAAACCATAAATGATATTTTTATGCATATTTTCTAATAATTCTTCTGGAGTATTTATATTTTCAAATTCCATTATTATCAACTCCTATTCTTATTACGACAAAAACAAAACTAAAAATGAAAGTTTTTCGTTTTTATTTAACAAATTACGGATTACAATAAGAGCACTCTCCCGGATCAACACTTTCTTTATTATTAGGATATTTTTTTTCTTCAGAATGTCCACATTTTTTACAGCTATATATATCTAATAATATGTGATTGGTTGGAAAACCACAACCTCTACAAGGTAAACCTTTTTTTCTATCTATCACTCCAAATCCTGGCCAATTACATTTTGGACATAAATTAAATAAATTTTTAACAAGGTCTTTTGTAGCAGCCTCAATATTTTTCATTCTTGTCGGATTATATAGTGCCCTCATATCTGTTTCAATATATATTTCTTTTTTTCTAGACTTTTTAATAGCAAATTCAAATTCTCTCTTAAGTTCTTCTTTTTTTGTTATTCCTTTTATTATTATTGGTTTTCTTATTAAAGATTTTTCTACTTTTATAACTATTCCGTGTTCTGGAAAACCTGATTTTAACGCAAATTCATAAGCTTCCTCAAAACTTTTTACGGTTGCATGACTAAAGTTGGTTTCAGTAGTTATTGATACACCTGTAAACTCAATATCTTTTTCTGAATCAATTAACATAACTATTTCTTTATTAACTGGAACAAAAAACACTTCATGATGAGGACCAAAAGTACCCTCGCTAGAAATACTTAATGTTTTTTTATATAACTTCATAGCACCTTTTCCCTTATGCCTTGCAGCTTCATATTGGTCTCCCATACGTTCTATATCACCCGTGAATGTACCAAATTTATCTGAATCAAAATCATTTGGAACAAACACTTTAATCCCTAATTCTTTTTCAATTATAGGAGCTATTGCTTCTTCTTTTTTATGCATAGTTGCTATAACACATTCACGATCTTTAAATAACGACTTAATAATTTGCTTTTTATTAACCATATTAATCCAACTTTCTTATATATTTATATAAGACTTATATGCTCTTTTGTCTGAGTTTAGTAATTACATTTGTTAATACAAAGAACAATATAGTATAACCCACTAAAATAAAGATATTAAATATAATGGGTTGTAAATTATTAAAACTCATTACAGATAAATCTGCAATTATATTATTATTAACAATAAACCAATATGATGGTAAAACTCTGGCAATTGAAAGAACAAAATCACCCAATAATTCTTGAGGAACAAAAGCTCCCGCTAAAAAACTTGAACCTAACGCAACAATATTTATTATTCCATTTATTGCTTCTTTGCTTCTTATTGTAATTCCAAGTAGAAATCCTATTGATAGTGTGGTAATACAGAAAATGAAAGAGTTAATTAAAAATAAAATTCCTTGAGTAGAAAATATATCTTTACCATACATAGCAAAAGCTATAACAGCAAAAATTAACCAAATTAAAGAAATAACAATAAAATTCCCCATAAAAAGCTGACTATTAATATTTTTAATAGAAGTACTACTTATATAGTTTCTTCGTTTAATTTTTAAGCTTGTAAAAGCATGCATGACCATTGCAACAATTGATACACTTAATGCTAAAAATGTATAATTGGTGAAATTGTAAAATGTGCTTATTTGCCTTATCTTAGAAGGCGCATTTGAATCAATCATTATTACATCTGACTCTTGAGTTAAATCCTCTTTAATACTAACTTGTATTTGTTCTTCTGTCATACCCGCCTTAGCATATACCTTTGATATATTTAACATTCTGTTTAAAAGCATCTCCATATATATTGAAGAATATGAATTGGGTATTTTTTTTGTTTTTATTTGAGGTTCATTGCCTTTCATAAAATCACGAGTAAAATTTTCTGGTATTTCTAAAAAGAAATTTATTTCATTATAATATAAGGCATCTTTTATCTTATTTATATCATTTTCTATTTCTATTATGTTAGAATTTTCATCTAAATAATAAAGAATAGTATTGATAAAAACAGTCTCTGAATCATTATTTATTATTGCTATATTAGGTTTAGTCATTGCAAAATCAGTAGACTCTTGATTTGAAGATGATGCTAAAACTGCAAAAACTGAAAATATAACAATATATATTAACATTGTTGGTATAAATTGCTTCACTATCTTAAGGTAGTTCTTAAATACTGTCATATTTTTTCCTCCTCATAAACATATATGAAATAATTATCATAATAACTGAAAATATAATTAATGATACTACGTTAAAAATAAATTGCTCATATGTTTCATAATAATAAAGTGAATATAACGCATCACTTATCATTGTCGCAGGATTTATATAGCCTAGTATTGGTACATGTTGCGCAACTAAATATTTAATATTAAATATCATTAATCCTGATAAAAATGATAAAAACATTATAATACTCATAGTAATTGCTATTTTAACTTCCTCTTTTTTTCTATTAGTATAACTAACAATAATTCCTAAAGTTGAACCAGCTATACATCCAAAGAAAGTTAATATTAAAATAGGAATTATTTGATTTCCAAAGTTTATACCTAATACAAAAGTAAGGTATGCCAGCAGCAATAAAACCTCTAAATAGTGAATTATAAGAGCTATTAAAAGCGATGCTGCAATTACTTTAAATTTATGTGTTGGGGCTACCGATGTCCTAGCACCTTTTTTACTCAAATTAGCTTCTGATTGCGAAACCATGAATACAGAAAAATTAGCACCATATAAACAAACCATTGCAATCAAAGCGTAAAAATACGATACCATAACATCTACATCATTATTACTTGTATCTTTTAAGAAATTATGTTTTTCCCCTAATAATTCTAATACTCCATCCTTAATAGCTTCGGGATTGTGCTTATAAACATTTTTCATAACGCTCATAGTCTGATAATAACTATCTACAACACTTTTTACTATTGTTTGATTAAAACCAACATTTTTAAATACTAGGTTTATATTATCTTGAACAATAATATATCCAGAAATTTCATTATTTTTTAATAGATCCTGTGCTTCTTTCTCATCAATATATTTAACATTGAATATTTTATCATCATTATCTTGTGATAATTGTTCAATAAGTTCTTTAAAATGATTTTCTTGTTGAAATTCTTCATTATTAACAACTGCAATGTTTACAGAGCTAAAAGAAGTTCCGGAAGACATATTTGAAAAAGCCAAATTGAAAAAAGTTGCTAAAACTAAAGGAAATATTAACGACCAAAACCACATTTCTTTACTTCTTACAAGAGTTTTAAATTGATAATTAAAAATATGTTTGAACATAATTAATCTCTCAACTCTTTCCCTGTCAATTCTAAAAACACGTCATTTAAAGTAGGCAACTCAGAATATATTTTATTATACTTTATCTTTTCATCTGATAAAAAATTAATTAAATTTACCAAGTTGTTTTTACCCTTCTTATAAGAAATTTTAAATGTATTATTTTTTGAATCTATATCCAAAACATTTCTTTGTTTCTTTATTTTATCAATATAATCTTTTTCTAATTCTTCAAACTCAACAGTAACTTTTTCAGCAATATCAATTATACCTTTTAATTCTTCCTTTGTTCCATTTGCAATGATTTTACCTTTATCAATAATCAAGATTCTATCACACAATTGTTCTACCTCTTCCATATAATGAGTTGTATAAATTATAGTAGCACCAGATTTATTTAATTTTTTTATTCCTTCTAATATATTATTTCTACTTTGTGGATCAACCGCAACAGTTGGTTCATCTAAAAATATAAGACTAGGTTTATGCGCTATTCCACACGCAATATTTAATCTTCTTAATAAACCTCCACTTAATTGTTTGGGAAGATGATTTTTAAATTCATTTAATCCTACTAATTTTATAGCCTCTTCAACATATTCTTCTCGTACATGTTTATCTTTTATATATAATCCACAAAAATAATCTATATTTTCATAGACTTTAAGTTCTTCAAAGACAGCAACATCTTGAAATATAACTCCTATTTTTGATTTTGTCTCATATGACTCAGGAGTCATTTCTTTATCAAAAATTTTAATACTACCTTTATCAAATTTTAATAATGATAACATACAATTTATACTTGTTGATTTTCCGCTTCCATTAGGTCCTAATAATCCTACAATTTCACCCTCTTCAACGTTAAATTGTAGGTTATCTAAAGCTTTGAATTCACCATATTTTTTTGTTATTTTTTTTACTTCTATCACATTTTTCATATTTTCCTCCTTTGAAATTATACCATAATTATCATTTGTTTAAAATACATTATATTGTAAATGTTTTTAGAAACTAAAAGAGAATTATCAGGTATGATAATTCTCTTAATATTTAATTTTTGGAATAAACATTTAACGTGCTATTTTATACCTAAATACCTATTTAATAAAGTAGAAATTCTATTTAATTCAGTACTTAATTCCGCAAAATTGTTACTTATATATTCAATATTTCCTCTTTTGCTTTCCATTTCGTGTTTATATGAAATATCACTTAATTTTGTAAATCCAAAATATTTAGCATCCGTTTTAAAAGAATGTGCCAATATAGCATAATTACTCATATCTTTTTCTTCTAGATAAGTATTAATTTTATTAATCTTTTTTTGAGCTTCGGCTAAAAAATCTTTTAACATTTCATTATAAGTTTCAACATCTCCTAACAATTGTATTCCTTTTTCAACATCT
>SKJH01000032.1 GCA_007116005.1 Bacilli bacterium
GTGTATAGGAGCATCCGGGTATGGGATAAATTATCCGAAAGAATTTGTACCAACTAGTAATTTTTTAGAAACTGAATGTTCCGACGGTTCATATACTGGTGGTGTATTTAAAGGAAAAACTGCTGCTGCTAGTTCTGTTGGAATGATTAGAGTAAGTGATTATTTAAGTGCATCCAATTCAGAAAGTTGTGTTGGTAGTTATTTTACTGTTGAAAGTAGTAGTGATATAGATTTAGTAGGACATTGTGGAAGAAAACAAAAAGAAAATGTTACCACAAATTATTTGTTAAAATCATATTATTGGTGGACTTTAACTGCTAGTGATAAGACTCATAAAAATGTATGGGCAGTATTTACTACCGGATATGTGAATGTTAATAGTTCTAACAACACTACTATGTCTGTGCGTCCTGTTATTAATCTTAAATCTAGTGTTCAATATTTATCTGGAAATGGTACAATAGAAACTCCTTATAAAGTGAAATAATTAATGTAAGTGTAAATTTATGTTATAATATCTGTGGATGTGATAACATGGATCAAAAAGAATTTATAAAGGAATTTAAATTTAAAAAACAATTTGGACAGAATTTTATTATAGATGAGAATATATTAAATAATATAGTAAAGGCTGTTAATGTAGATAAAAACAATTTAGTAATAGAAGTTGGTTGTGGTGCTGGTGCGTTAACTAATAAATTGATTAAAAATTTTGATAATGTAATAGGATATGAGATAGATTCGTCTTTAAGGCTAATATTAAAAAAACTTGATAATGAGAATGAAAACGTCGAAATAATATTTGATGATTTTCTTAAAAGGAATATAAAAAAAGATTTAGAAAAATATAAATATGAAAATTTGTACTTGGTTGCAAATTTACCATACTACATAACTACACCAATAATTATGAAAATAATTGATTCAAAAATAAATATTAAAAAAATAGTTATAATGGTACAAAAAGAAGTTGGGAACCGGTTAAAAGCAAAACCTAATTCTAAAGAATATAATTCGCTTAGTGTATTCATAGAATATTATTTTAATGTTAAAAAAATAATTGATGTTAATAGAAATGTATTTGTTCCTAAACCTAATGTAGATAGTATAGTTATAGAATTAAGTAAAAAAGAAAAAAAACATAACGTATTAGATGAACAATTATTTTTTAATATAGTTCGGGATTCTTTTAGACAAAAAAGAAAAACTTTGAAAAATAATTTAACAGCATATAATCTAGATGTTATTTTTAGTGTTTTAAAAAAGAATAATATAAAAGAAAATGTAAGAGCTGAACAATTAACTTTGGATAATTTTATTGAAATAGCAAATGCGTTAAAACTTTCTTTATGAAAGTTTTATTTTTTTTAGCATATAATTAAATGGTGATTACATGTTTAAAATAAATGATTTGGTAACAAGAAATTCATATAATAATGATGTTGTGTTTAAAATAATTGAAGTAAAGGATAAAGCTTATTATTTAAAAGGTATGAATATAAGGCTTTATGCTGATAGCGATGAATCAGATTTAGTATTATATAAAAAAGAAAAAATAGTAGATGATGAATTATTAATAGAGAGGGTGGATGATGAAATAAATATGGATAGGAATGATTTTTTCTATTTACCGGGAAAAATTCTGCATATTGATGGAGATAAAGAATATTTAGAAAGATGTTTATCTTTATATAAAAAATATAATGTATTAGCGTATGGTATTCATGAAAAAGAAGAAATGGTTCCTATTAATATAAAAAAATATTTAGAAGAAATTAATCCAGATATAGTTATCATAACTGGACATGATGCGTATTATCAAAAAAAGGGCGACTTAGAAGATTTAAAAGCTTATAAAAATACACAAAACTTTGTTAAAGCGGTAGTTGAGGCTAGAAAATATGAGAAAGCTCATGATAAATTAATAATTATTGCGGGTGCTTGTGCATCTTGTTATGAAGCATTAATAAAAAACGGTGCAAATTTTGCATCTAGTCCAAAAAGAATTAATATACATGCCTTAGATCCGGCTATAGTTGCTTTGAAAATAAGCCTTACGGATAAAACAAAAGATATTGATTTGATAAATATCTTAGACAAAACAAAATATGGAAAAGATAGTATTGGTGGTTTAATAACTAAAGGGACAATGTATGTAGGATATACAAGGGTGTAAAATGATAGAAAAAATAAAAATAAAAATAAATAAAAACAAAGGCAATGATATAAGGTTAGTCATAAATAATTTAAGAAATAAGAGTGAGGAATATAACGGGAAAATAATAGAAACATATAGTTATGTATTTGTTATAAAAACAGATGATGATATATTGAAGAGTTTTAGTTATACAGATGTTTTAACTCAAAATGTTGAAGTTTTTTTCGATTAAATGTAATATTTTGCCAAAATATTGCTTTTTTTTAAAATATAGTGTAATATTATATATGTAATTTAATATTTAAAGGAGAGTGTACGCATGAAAATCACATCTGTAAACGTTCGTAGAATTGAAAAAGAAAATTCTCGTATGAAAGGAATTGCATCTGTACTATTAGATGATAGTTTTGCAATTCATGATATTAGAATAATTGAAGGAGATAATGGACTTTTTATTGCTATGCCTAGTCGTAAAACGGCTACTGGTGGGTATAGGGATATAGCACATCCAATTAATCCTGATGTACGTTCAATGTTTGAAGAAGAGATTCTAGCAGAATATAAAAAACAAGATGAAACAGTTGAAACAGAAGAATAAACTGTTTTTTCTTTGCTAATACTAAAATTAATTGTATATATTAATGTAAATAAAATACAAGTGTTTTCTTGCGTTTAAAAATTCTATTTATTAGAATTTTTTTCATATTTTTATATTTAAAGCATATATTCTAAATAAGGAGGAATATATGGACAAGGTAGAAACAAATCTTTCGCATAGTATAAATATTAACGGGAGAAAAAACATTAGTATTTCTGGAGTGAAAAAAATCGAAAGTTTTGATAATGAAGAGTTTTTATTGGAAACTGTTATGGGTTATATAGTGGTCAAAGGAGAATCTTTAGAAATAATAAAATTAGATACTATGCAAGGAAATATATCTATAAAAGGAAGAATTATTAGTTTAGGTTATATAGAAAATTCTAGAAAAAAAGAAAAAAACGAAGGGATTATAAATAAACTTTTCAAATGATGGAAATAGATGTGCAATTGAAATCACTAATTTTTTCTTTTATATATGGAATGTTTTTTTCTTTTTTACTAAATATAAATTATAAATTTATTTATAATAGTAAGGGTATATATAAAATTATAATAAACAGTTTGTTTGTTTTAAATAATGTGTTGTTATACTTTATATTTTTAAAAAAAATAAATAATGGAATTGTTCATTTTTACTTTATTCTTGTATTAATTGTGGGGTTTACATTTTTTAATATAAATTATAAATATTTGTACAATAGATTGAGGTTTAAGATTGATTTAAAAAGACACTAGTGCTATAATTTAAAATACGAGGTGATAAGTGATGAGAAGGATAACAAAAAAACAAAAGCGAAGATTATTTTTTGTATCAGTACTTACTCTTGGCACTGTGTGTTTAATAATTTTAAATATATTTTCTGTGTGGAATCAAATATTAAGTATGAGAAGTGAAAAATATATTTTAATAGAACAATTATATGAATTAAATGAAAAAGAAAAACATTTAAAAGTAGAAGTTGAAAAAATGCAAAATCCTGATTATATTGCTAGGTATGCAAGGGAAAGGTATTTGTTTTCTAGAGATGGAGAAATTAATATAAGAATACCCGAATAGAACATAAATAACATGAAAGTGTTTGTAATGCTTTCTTTTTTTATTTATGTTAAAATATAGGTGGTGATTTTATGAATGTTAATCAAATTAATACTTTAGTTTTAGCGTATATTGGAGATTCTGTTTATGAACTTAATGTTAGGGATTATTTAGTGAAAAAAGGAATTAATAAAGTGAATGATTTACAAACAGCATCAAAAAATTATGTAAGTGCTAAAAATCAAGCATTGTATTTAAGTAAATTATTAGAAAATAATATTTTAGAGCAAGATGAAATAGATGTAGTAAAAAGGGCTAGAAATACTAAGGTGAATTCGAAACCAAAAAATACGGATATAATTACATATAAACATGCAACTGCATTGGAAGCTTTAATTGGATATTTATATTTAGATAATAAAAAACAAAGAATGGTGATATTAATAGACTATATATTAGAGGCTTGTCAATAAAAAAAAATAAAATAGGAGTGATAATATGTATGTGAGTGGAAAAAATGTAGCTATTGAAATACTAAATAATGATCAAAAAGTATATAAAGCTTTTATTTCAAATAAATTTAGAGAAAAAAATATAATTTTAGAATTACAAAAGAGGAATATTAGCATAGAATATGTTGATAAATTTTATTTAGATAAAATTGATAAATCAAATCATCAAGGTATAATTTTGGATGTACCAGATTTTAAATATTCAAATATAGAAGAAATTATCAAAACAGAAAATCCTTTCATTGTAATGCTGGATCACCTTGAAGATCCACATAATTTTGGAGCAATAATTAGAACATGTGAAGCTGCAGGTGTTGATGGTATAATCATACCTAAAGATAGAAGTGTAGAAGTAAATGGTACTGTTATGAAAACAAGTGCCGGAGCTTTAACAAATATGAGTATATGTACTGTTACAAACTTAAATAGTACTATAAAGAGTTTAAAGAAAAAAGGTTTTTGGGTGATTGGCAGTGATATGGATAATAGTGCTGTATATAGTGAAGTAGATTATAATATTCCTCTTGTTTTAGTTATTGGTAGTGAAGGTGAGGGTATGAGCAGATTGGTAAAAGAATCTTGTGATATTATTGTAAATATACCTATGAAAGGAAAGATTAATAGTCTAAATGCATCTGTTGCAGCTGGTATCTTAATATATAAAGTTATAGAAAAGAGAAATTGAAGGGAGGAGTTGGGTGTATAAAAATTATAACGATTACGAACTTGTATATTTAATAGGAGAAGAAAATGAACAAGCTCTTAATATTTTGTATGAAAAATA
>SKJH01000048.1 GCA_007116005.1 Bacilli bacterium
ATATGTGAGAACAAAATATAATTTTTGTATTGCCAATTAAGCATATAATAGTGTATAATTAAAAAGCAGTGTTAAATTTATTGTTTTTATTACAATGTATACTGTATAATTTGCGGGTGTGGCGGAATTGGCAGACGCACTAGACTTAGGATCTAGCGGAGCAATCCATGGGGGTTCAAGTCCCTTCACCCGCACCAAATATGACTAAAATAGCTCCTATAAGTTAGGAAAAAGAGTGTATAATAATTATATTCTTTAAACTAACTAAAAGGAGTTTTTTTGTGAAATTAATTTTATAGTATTCTTATTTATGATATAATTATTATGTGAATTGAAGAATAGAATTGGGTAATAAAATATGAAGGAGCTTTTATTATGACTAAATGGGACAAAAGGTATTTACAATTATGTAAAAAAATATTAGAAGAGGGGATTGAAGTAGAAAATAGAACTGGTATAAACGCTATAAAACTAGATGGTGATTATTTAGAATTTGATTTAGAAGAAGAGTTTCCAGTTTTAACTACAAAACAATTATTCTTTAAGAATGCCATATTAGAGATGTTGTGGATTTATCAGGCACATTCAAATGATGTAAGATGGCTTCAAGAGAGAAATGTTAAAATTTGGGATGAATGGGAAATACAAGAAGATGGAAAATGGTATGCTAATCAGATGGTGCCAAACGAAAATGGCGTTTTAGTAAAAAAACAAATAGTTAAGGATTTCGGGGTTGATAAAGCACATACTATAGGTACAGCTTATGGATTTATAGCAGATCGCTATAAGTTGATGGAAAGTGTTGTAGATACAATTAGGAAAAACCCAACTGACCGTAGAATGGTTAAAAGTTTATGGCAAGATGAGTTTATGCCTACTGCTGTTTTGCCATCTTGCGTTTGGTCTACAGAATGGAATGTTTGGAATGGTAAAGTTAATTTTTGGGTTCATCAAAGATCATGTGATGTTCCTCTTGGATTACCTTTTAATGTTACGCAATATGCAACTTTAGGTAATATGATTGCGCATGTTACAGGGTATAAACCAGGTAAGATGCGTTGGAGTTTAAACGATCCACATATTTATGTGAATCAAGTGGAAGGTATAAAGGAGCAAATAAGAAGAGGCGAAGAATCAGAAGATTTTAAAGCTCCGAAATTATGGCTAAATCCAGAAGTGAAAGAATTTGAAGATTTTGATAACTCACGTGAATTGAAAGACGTAAAAGTACTTAAATATAAACATCATGGACCTATAAAGTTTAAAATTTCGCAATGAAAAATTTAAGTATAATAGCGTCTGTTGGTAAAAATAGAGAGTTGGGTTATCAAAATGATTTAATTTGGAAGATAAAAGAAGATCTATGTTTTTTTAAAAAAACAACTATGGGATCTCATATAATAATGGGTAAAAACACATTCAAATCATTACCCAAAGAATTACCCGGAAGGAAATATATTGTTTTAACAAGAGATTCCAATTTAACTACAAATGATAAAATAGCTGTTTTTAGAAACATAAAAAGTATATTAGAGTTTTTACAGAAACACAATTTAAAATGTTATGTAATAGGTGGAGAACAAACATATTCTTTGTTTTTACCTTATGTCGATACTATGCATTTAACTGAGATTGATGATTCTTTTGAACAAGCTGACACCTTTTTTCCAAAGTTTGACAAGCTTGAATGGTATAAAAAAGATAGTTTACCTTTTGAAGAAAAAGGGATAAGTTATAACCGCGTATTGTATAAAAGAAAAAACAAATCTTAAACAAACTATAAATACATCTATAGATTATATATAATTGTATTATTTTATAAAAAGTGAGGTTTTGGAATGGATATTAATGAAGTTTTTTCAGAAAAAAGCATTGGAATTCCTGTTAAAGTTAGAATGGGAAGGGATATAGATAATAATTTAGTAACTTATTATGGTAGGTATTATGGCCGTGGTTATGATGGAGAAAGTACAATAGAAGATAATGATTATCATTTGTTAGCGTTAGTTACTCCAGGAGGAGCATTTGTTAGAACAGTTTCTATTCATGCTGATTGTGTTGGTCAGGATGAATTGAAAGCGTTAGAATATTGGGAAAATAAAGAAGAAACTCCATATAAATTATTTTTATCAAAAGGAAAAAATGGTAATTATTACAAAAATTATTTATATAAGAATACTCCTATAACATTTAATCATAATACTGATGAATGGTTTGAAAAAAATGGATATTTTGAAATTGATGCAAGAATGTTTGGTGAGGCCCTTGCATATATAGCTACTAAAAAGTTGGGTGTTGAATATATCTATCAAGAGAATAGGGCATGTTACGAATTTCCTGAATTCTATGGTTGCAAACGATATAATAAATATATTAAAAACATTAGTTTCATAAGTCCTATGGAGTATGGTGAGTACTATAAACATTGGATTAGTAAGTATCCTTTTATAAATCGGGAAGGTTATTTTGCAGCAACGCCATTTGATAAAAACCCAATAAAAATTAAGGAAAACGAAATAGCGCTATTTAGTGGAGAAAAATGGCATGCAAATAAACAGACGTATTTATCTAATATAAATTTAGGGGAATTGGATAAAGGAGAGTTTAAACCAAATAATTTCAAATTTATTGATGGTGTTCAACACAATAATGATAAATATGGATTTGTTCAAGATTTTATTATAGAAATAATGAATTATAAACTTCAAAACAGAAAACCAGAATTGACACAAGAAGATATTATAATTATCATTAAAAAATTTGATGATGTTTTGTCTGTTAGTGACGAGTACAGTAAAACTTTGAAATTAAATTATAGTAGATCTGTTTTAAATAGATAATTGTAAAGTATAATATGAACTATATGCTTAATTTAATAATAAATATCAATTCAGAAATGGGTTGATTTTTTTATGAAAATAGTTGTTATGTGTTAGAATATGTTATATAAAGAGTGTATTACAATGAAATGGAGGGCATATATGAAAAAGAGTAAAATAGAAGAAGTTATTAATATAGGACTAAAACAAGGTGCAGAGTTTGTTGATCTGTTTTTTGAAGATAAAATAAATTTTTCTATGAATTTGATATCGAATAAAATAAATAATTGTTCAACTGATTTTATTAATGGTGTAGGAATTAGGGTATATACAGATTCTACTGTTTTATATAGTTATACAAATAATATAACGTTTAAAAGTATAAAAGAAAACATTAGTAAATTATTAATAAATTCTAATAACAATAATAATAAAATAAAACTTGAAAGAATAGTTAAAAAACCAGAAAATAAGAAGATAATACACTTGAAAGATTATTCTAAAGAAAAAATAAAACAAATATTAATTAATATGAATAACAAAATAAGACAAATGGATTCTAGAATATATCAAGTAGAAATTAAATTAAAACATAGTTTGCAGAATGTATTAATTGCAAATTCATATGGTAAATATAGAAAAGATCAAAGGGTTAGAACAATAATGTATTTAAAAATATTTGTACGAGAAGGAAATAACATTGGAACAGGATCAAATAGATTTGGCCATTTAGGAGGTTTTGAGGTTTTTGAAAAGTTTGATACAGATAGTTTTATAAACAATGCTTATAATATGGCTATAAATAATCTTAATGCTATAAATATAGAAGGTGGTAAAATGCCTGTTGTAATTGGAAATGGATTTGGAGCAGTTATATTTCATGAGGCATGTGCTCATTCTCTTGAAGCAACAACTGTTGCAAATGGGATATCATCATTTGCTAATATGATAGGTAGTAAAGTTGTAAGTGATAAGGTTACATTAATAGATAATGGAGCTATTAATGATGTGTATGGTTCTACTTTTATGGATGATGAAGGAGAAGCAACTAGGAAAAATGTATTAATAGAAAAAGGTGTTTTAAAGAGTTACTTAATTGATACAATAAATGGGTTTAAAATGAATCAAAAATCAAACGGATGTGCACGTAGAGAATCTTATTATTATGCACCAACTTCCAGGATGAATAACACCTATTTAGAAGTTGGTAATGATAAAATTGAAGATATGATACGTAGTATAAAATACGGTTTATATGCTACTGATTTTAGTGGTGGCGCTGTTAATCCGGTAACTGGTGATTATAACTTTACTGTAACTAGTGCATATTTAATAGAAAATGGTGAAATAACAAAACCAGTAAAGGATGTTAGTTTAATTGGGAATGGTTTGGAGACTATAAAGAAAATTGAAATGGTTAGTGATGATCTTGAATTTTCTCCTGGTGTATGTGGTTCAGTAAGTGGAAAAATACCAGTTACTATTGGCCAACCGACAATAAAAGTTCAGGAAATACTTGTTGGGGGAGGGCGTGAATGATGAAGAAGAAAAAAATATTTGAAAGAGCAACAGAAAAGGGGATAGAACAATTACAGATAATTTCAAGAAAAAAAGAAATGATTAACCTAAAGATGTTTAATGATTTTATAGAGAAATATAAAACATCTAATATTACTACTTATTTGTTAAAGGGAATAGTAGATGAAAAGATAGGAATATGCAAAACAGAAACATTGTCTAATAATTTAATTGATGATATTTTGGATAGTATAATAGAGAGTGCTACTTTTAAGGATGATGAACTTGAAGATATATATAATGATGAAGAAAAAATTAGATATAAAGAAAAATTTCCGGATATTAATATTGAAGATCAAATAGATAGATTTAAAAAAGTATATACGGATTTAAAAGAATATGATAATCATATAATAGGGATAGAAAGTTATTTTACTGTTAATAAAACAAGCGTAAGAATAGAAAATAATAATGGTTTAGACAAACTAGATGACCAACTAAAATATTCATATTATATTTCTGTAGCTGCAACTGATGGAGAAAAAATGTTGATGAAGACTTTGTATCACTTACAAAACAAGATATAGATATTTATGATAAATCTTTTGAAGTTGGATAGGTTACAATAAATTAGACAACTTTAATCCGAAAGGTGGTAAAATATAGATGTAAAAAAGGAGAATGAAAATGTCTAATAAACTAAAATATGAAGATTCATTAAAAAAAACAGAT
>SKJH01000074.1 GCA_007116005.1 Bacilli bacterium
TAAAAATTTCAAAAAATAATCCTTTTGAGATGTTTTTATTATGTTTAATTATATTTTTTTAACTTTTTATCAAAACTATCTTGACTAAAGATAGTTTGACACCGCTTATCATTTGTCCACTAATATTATATTACAATTGTATATAAAAATAAACCTTTTTATGATAAAATAATTCTAGGAAGTGATTATATGAATAAACAAAAAACTATAGTCTATAAAATTAGCGATAATGTAAAAGAAGAAATGATAGAATATTTTCAAGATAAAAAAAGAGAAAAAAAACCACCATACTCTATTTTTCAAGCAGATGAGGCAGACACTGTAATAACATTATATGAGTCAGGAAAAGTAATGTTTCAAGGTGTAAGTGCTGATATTGACGCACAAATGTGGAAGCAACGAGAAATATTTTTAAATGGTAAACCACCAGTTGAAAAAGAAACAAAAGAAAAGAAAAAAGAAAAAAAAGACACTACAGATTATTATTTTATAAGTTCAATTGGTAGTGATGAAGTTGGAACTGGTGATTATTTTGGCCCAATTATTGTAACTGCTGCATATGTATCAAGAAAAGATATATCATTTCTTGAAAACTTAGGAGTAAGAGATTCAAAAAAAACTACTGATGAAAAAATTATAGAGATTGCACCAGATATTATTAAAAGAATACCACATGTAACAATAATTTTAAATAACAAAGAGTATAATAAAAATTACAGTAAAGATATAAACATGAATAAAATTAAAGCAATATTACATAACAAAGCGTTATATCAATTATTAAATAAAGATAACTTCCATTATGATATGATTGTCGTTGATCAATTCGCTAAACCTTTTGTATACTATAATTACTTAAAAGGGTTACCTAATGTTGTGAAAAACTTAACATTTACTACTAAAGCAGAAGATAAATGTTTGTCTGTTGCATGTGCTTCAATCATCAGTAGATATTTATTTTTAAAAGAAATTAAAAAATTAAGTAATGGATTAGGTATAGAAATACTAAAAGGTGCAGGTACAAAAGTTGATGAAGTTGGTAAAGAAATTGTAAGTGAATTTGGTAAAGAAAAACTACAAGATATTGCAAAAATAAATTTTAAAAACACAGATAAAATATTGAACAATAAATAAAAAAGTTTGACTAAATAGTCAAGCTTTTTTAATAGATATTATTTTCAAAATTTTATCTAAAGAATATCATATAAATTAAAAATATAACTGAAAGTGCTGCAACAATCATTCCATTAATTTTTTCAAAATTTGTTGTTTTATATTTAATTCCTATTGCATTTGATATTATTAAACCTGAAATCAAACCACCAATATGTGCAGCATTATTAATACCAACAAACATAAACCCAATTACTAAGTTTAACATTATTATTGGAATAAGTTGTCTAGTTAAAACATTCCCTAAATGAGACCTATAATGATAGCCAAAATATAGCATTGCACCTAATAATCCAAATACCGCTCCACTAGCACCAACTGAAATTGTATTTGCATCTAAAAACAGTATGGACACAAGAGAACTTACAATTGCACAAAACAAATAAATTATTAAAAATTTAATATGACCATAAAAACTTTCCAACTGAGTTCCCAATATATTTAAAGCATACATATTAAAGAATATATGCATTACCCCAATATGTAAAAAAGCTGATGTTAACAAACGGTAATATTGATTATACTCTACAACATGAGTAGTAGATAAAGCACCAAAATTTAATAATGTTTGAAGATAATTACCAGCATTAAAAACATATGTCATTAAAAACATTATTATATTAATTGCAATTAATGCATAGGTCACAATAGGTTTTTTTATTGATAAAACTTCTTCCGCTTGCCTTGCATCTTGTTTGTTTTTTTCATTTATATCATTAGTTATCTTTGTAAATAACTCTACACCTTTTTCACTAAAATTTAATTTGTTCTTTATATTAGGAAAAAAATCTAAAATTACATTTGACTTATCTATATCAGCTTCATTATTAACATTTACACAATTTATATTTCCAAAATTTTCAATATCAACACATTCTCCTAAATCAACAAAGATTGAAAGAGCATTCATTTTTAATGTGAACGTTTTGAACTTTATTTTTTGCATTATTTTTTTTGTTTTAAATATATCAAAATCATATTGATTTTTATTGTGAATATATCCTGTCATTATTCTGACAATTCGGTAAGGTCCCTCCATGTTTTCAAGCCAAATTTCATTTTGAACACCATGTAAAATTATTGGGTTATACCCTTCCTCAGTTATAAAATAATGTAATAATTTCATTACCAACATATCTTTTTCTTTTAACGATAATTCTTCTTTCATACACTATCCTTTCTTTGCTATTAATAATTTATACTAACTAAATTATTATACCATATTAACAATAAACTTTTTATTTAATCACTAATATATATAACCTTTAGTATTATATATAATCTAAAATATTCTTGCAACTATGTTACCACTAATTATTTATATCATGAATCTTTAAATAAATTTAATATATTTACAAATCCATCTGGTAGTTTTGCTTCAAATTCCATATATTCATTTGTTCTTGGATGATTAAATCCTAAAACTTTTGCATGTAACATTTGTCCATAATTATTTATTGTTTTATTATAACCATATATAGGATCATTTACAATTGGATGGTTAATATAATTCATATGAACCCTTATTTGATGTGTTCTTCCAGTTTCTAATGTACACTCAATTAAGGTAGAATTATTAAATCTTTCTAAAACCATAAAATGAGTGATGGCTGATTTACTATTTATATCTGTAACGGCCATTTTTTTTCTATTATTTACATCTCTTCCAATTGGTGCATCAATTGTACCCCTTTCATGCTTTATAACTCCATGTACAAGTGCTACATATTTTCTGGTTACATGCTTCTGACAAAACATTTCAGACAATTTTATATGTGTATCATCGTTTTTAGCAACCATTAATAATCCACTTGTATCCTTATCAATACGGTGTACTATACCCGGCCTAAAACCATTATTACTTAAGTTGCCACAGTAATATAAAAGTCCATTTACTAAAGTGTTAGAAGGGTTCCCGGGTGCAGGATGAACTACAACCCCAGATTGTTTGTTTATAACAACCAAATCATCATCTTCATAACAAATGTCTAAATCCATTTTTTCTGCTTTTAACTCTATATTTTCATTTATAATATCATTAATCTTTATTTCATCATCAATTCTAACAATGTAACTATTTTTTATTGTATTATCATTTACAAGTATATTATTATTTTCTATTAACTTTTGAATTTTACTTCTACTTATTTTCAATTTATTCATTAAATATTTATCAATTCTAATGTCACTTAACTCTTCTTCTACCATTATTATTTTCATCTTTATCTCCTATAAAAACTATATTATATATAATAATAACTGCTCCTATTACTATTGAAGTATCAGCAATATTAAATATTGGAGCATCATATCCTAAAATATAAAAATCAAAAAAATCTATTACATATCCAAAAACAACTCTATCAATTAAATTTCCCGTTATACCACCAATTAAAAGAGCATATGCCAATGCTTCGCTTTTTCTAATTTTGTTCTCTAAATATATATACCTTATAATCGCTATAACAGCAATTATACCTAATATAACAAAAAACCACCTACCATTTTGAAACATACTAAATGCTGCGCCAGTATTTGTAACATATGTTATATGAAAAAAGTTAGGAATAACCCTTATTGATTCAAAAAAATCCATATTATAAGAAACAATATATTTCAAAAATTGGTCTAAAACAATTATAATCATACTTAATATAAAAATTAACTTTTTCAACTTAATCACCAATATAATTTTATCAAAAAAAAAGAAAAAGAACAAATAATTGTTCCATTCAATTACAATACCTTTACTATTGTGATATATCTATATTGAATTTTTTAATTAAATTGTGATCAAAATAATTATACTTTATACTTAAATCATCCTTAGTTAGTTGCATATATTCAAGTTCAAAATCGTCATCAAAAAAAGATTCCAACTTTATATCTTCTTCATAATTAACAAACGTTACTTTATTATCCGTTTGTCTAGTTAATTCTGCATCTTCTAAAATCTCCTCTAAATAATCAATGTTGATAAGCTTTCTATCAAAATTTTCTATTATTTCACCATCATATTTTATCCATTTATTATCATGGTTTAGTTTAAATATATCATAATAATAAATATAATATTTTGTTAATAGTCCTTCTACTCTTTTATCAATTAAAAATTCATTATTATATCTTGAACCAGATAAAATTATATTTTCATTTCCAATACTTATTTCATATCTAAAACCATAATTTTTATTTTTTTCTATATAAGGCTCAGATTCTTCACAATTTTGTTGTATATCATCACACGAAAATCTAGTACTACTTACTAATAAAACACCAAATAATACAATAAAGAAAAGAAAATAAAAACCAAAATATAAGCTAGTTTTTTTATCTTGATTCAAAAAATTTTCTCTTATTAATTCAAACTTTTCTTTCATATTTTTTTCTACTCCAATACTTTTCCAATTAGTTTTTCTTTATCTTGTACTCCGTTCAAAAAATCTTTTACTGACATCTTTCTTTTTCCTTCTAATTGTATTTCGGTAAATATAATTTCTCCATTAGCAACTTTTATTCCAATGCCATCAGTATATATTTTAACTATTTGTCCATTTATACCTTCATTAAAATAATTTTCTCCTATTTTAGAACTATAAACTTTACATATTTTACCTTCATAAATACAATATGCTCCTGGCCACGGATTTAATCCTCTTACTTTATTGTATATTTCCTTTTTATGTTTATCAAAATTTATTTTTTCATCTTCTCTTTTAATATTCCACGCATAAGTAACATCAGATTCATCCTGCTTAATTGGATTTATATTACCACTTATTATATCTGGTAAAGTATCAATAATTAAATCCCTACCAAGAAAACTCAATCTATTATGTAACGTTTTCACATCATCCGTATCAGAAATTTCAATCTCTACTTGACTTATAATATCACCAGCATCCATCTTTTCGCTCATATACATAATAGTAATACCTGTTTTAGAATAACCTGCCATTATAGCTCTATGTATAGGCGCTCCACCTCTTAATTTTGGTAATAAAGAAGCGTGAATATTAACACACCCAAATTTAGGTTCGCTTAATAATTCCTTTGGTATTATTTGACCATATGCACATGTAATAATAATATCTGGTTTTAATTTAATAATATCTTTATAATCATTTTTAATATTAATAGGTTGTAATAAATTAATATTGTTTTTTAGCGCCACTTTTTTCACTGGCGAAAAATTTGAATTACCTTTGTCTGGTTGTGTAACAACTGCAATTACATTACACTTATCAATAAGAGATTCCAAAGCAGCGACACTAAATAATGGTGTACCCATAAAAATTACTTTAATATCTTTCATATATTCACCAACTATATCCATTTTGTTTGCACAACAACCTTCTCTTTATTTTTTTCATATGTATAAGAAAACTGAACCAAGTAATCCATAAACTCATTAAGATAAGAAAAATCATCAACCATTATAGCAGAAACATCAATAGTGTTTTTAAGTCTCTTACAAAAATCATAATCCTCAATATATTTATGAACCGCTTCGTCTAGAGTTTTTGTTTTCTCTATAGATTTTGGATTATTAAAATCTGTTTTTAAAATAAACTCTTTATAATATTCAACTAATTTTTTACTAAATGTATCTTCATCAAGAAACTCACACTCCATAATACTATTATAATTTTTACATACTGTTAATAATTCATTATTCATATACTCCTCCTATTTTATTATATTTTTTATATCTTGTATTGTAATAATTACCATAAGTAACATTAATAACGCAAAACCTACTGCATGAATAGTATTTTCAATATTAGGACTAATAGTCTTTTTTGTTCCTTTTTCAAAAATCAAGAACACCGCTCTTCCACCATCAAATGCCGGAAATGGAATTAAATTTATAAACCCTACATTAATACTTAAAAACGCCACTAAATATAAAATGTTTTCTACACCAACTCTAGCTTGTTCTCCTACTAAATTATAAATCCCCACCGGACCGGCTAAATTTCCTAATCCAAGAGCGCCACTAAATAAGCTGAAAATAACTCTAATCATAGTACGATATATAGATATAAACTTTGTAAAAGCATATTCTATAGATGATATAACACCATATTTTTTAGTATCAGGCATAGAGATACCATATACATATCTCTCCTCATCATCTATTACATCTTTAACAGGCGAAACATAAACTGTATTTATATTGTCAAATTCATCTTTAAATTCAAATTTAACCTCTTCACCAGGATTTTTTATCTCAAGTCCAACAAACACATCGTCCCAAGTTCTTACTCTTCTATCATCCATTTTTAATATTAAATCGCCTTCTCTTAAACCAGACTTATATGCACTATAGTTAGGGTCAAGTTCTCCAAGATAAGGTTTAGTTTCAACACTCCCAAAAATAAGTGCTATGGTAAATAATAATATTATACCTAATAAAAAGTTGAAAACTGCACCTGAAACTATTATTAAAAAACGTTGAACAAAAGATTTTGTTTGCATACGTTTATCATCAGGAATGTTTTCGTCAGCTTCTATCTCTTCACCAGCCATTTTCACAAAACCACCTATTGGAAGTAACCTTATACAATATTTAGTTTCATCATTTTTTCTATTAAAGCTAAATATTTTCGGCCCCATTCCTACTGAAAACTCATAACAATATACCCCTGCTTTTTTTGCAAATAAGAAATGACCTAATTCATGAATAAACACTGTTGCACCAAGTATTAAAATAAAATATATAAGTGTCATAATATTCTCCTCTTCTATATCATATGAATAAAAAACAAATAGCCAATTAGAACAAATATTATACTATCAATCCTATCTAGAAGGCCTCCATGTCCAGGCATTATATTGGAAAAATCTTTTATCCCATAATATCTTTTTATTGAACTAAATACTAAATCGCCAAACTGACCAATAATTGATAAAAACAACGTAATATAAATCAATTGATTTATATTAATTGAATCATTAATTTTAATATAATAAAATACACATGCAATTAAAGTACCAAAAACAGTCCCAACAACTAAACCTTCGACAGTTTTATTAGGTGAAATTGATGGTACCAGTTTATTTCTACCAGATAAAACTCCCCCAATATAGGCATAAGTATCTGTCATAACTGTTATAATTATTAAATAGATAATTATTAATAAATCTATATTTCTAATAATTATAATCAAATTAAAACTTAAACCAATTAGTATTGTACTAACTAATAAATACATCACATCATTAATATTATATTTATTATGGTCATGATATAAAACCAAAGGAATAGCAGTGCATAAAATTGTTAATGATAATAATCTATAATCAAAATTAAAAACTATATCATTATTACCAAAGCTTTCAATAATTAAAACAGCTAAATATATATATGAGATAGATTTAACAAATAAAGGAAACTCTTTTTTATTTTCTCTAACCTTTATTAATTCATGTAATCCAATCATTCCTAATGTTAACATGACCATATTAAATATAACTCCACCCATTATTAATATTGGAATTAATATTAAACAAGCTAGTATTGCACTAATTATTCTTTGTTTCATAATATCACCCTATTAAAATTATATTATAAATACAACTTGATATCAACACTAAAACAAAAAAAGAATCAATATTATCCAATAAATGATTCTTTTTTATTAATTTGTTTTGCATAATGTAATTAAGGTTTACTTACCTCGAATAATTTTTAAGTTGATAATTTATCATAAAATAAATAATATCTACATATTTTAAATTCAATATTATAAAATTATTCAACAAAAAATTCTAAATTATAATGATTATCTTCAATTGTAACAATAATTTTTGTATTATCACGATCAAAAATTCCGCCTCGTGGATTTGTCAATGGATTAGGTAGCATATTTTTTTCATGTAAATCTCTTAAAGTTATAACTATCTCATTTTCAGTTATTGTTAATTCTCTATTATAGAGTACTATATAATTATCTACAGTATCTAATATTAATTCTATTTGACTTTCATAAGCACTGTCTTTAACTTTTTCTATAGCTTTTAGTACTCGTGGTATAGCAATTACTAATATTATTGCTACAATCACTATTACCGCTAATAATTCCACTAAAGTAAAACCTTTAATTTTCATAATTTCTAAACCACTATATCCCTTCTACTCTATTTTACATATAAATTATATCATGTTTTTTCAACGATTTATAATAAAAAAAGAGTATATTACTCCTTTAAAAACTATCAATATTAATTTTCACTTTTTTATTGTCATCAATATAAGAACTAGCTTGAACAATTGTTCTAATTGCGTTTGCTATTTTACCAGATTTACCAATTACAGAACCAATAGAGTCCTCATCAACCATTATCTGTATTAAAATACTATCATCATCAGTCTCAAATTGCTTAACTGATACATTATCAGCATCAACAACTAAAGATTTTACCAAGTATTCAGTTAATTCAACTAATTTCATTGTTATTTACCTGCTTTTTCTTCATGAAATTTTTTCATAATTCCATTTTTACTTAAAAGTACTCTAATTGTATCTGTTGGTATAGCTCCATCTTTTAACCATTTAATAGCTTTTTCCTCATCAATTTTAACTTCGGCTGGTTCAGTAAGAGGATTATAAGTACCAATTATTTCTATAAACCTTCCATCTCTTTGATATCTTGAGTCAGCTGCTACAATACGATAAAAAGGTTTCTTTTTAGCACCCATTCTTTTGAGTCTCAATTTTACTGCCATAATTATTCCTCCTTTTCTGATAATAATTTTATCATATAACAACAATTGTGTCAACTAAAAAAGTTGACACAATTGTTTCATTTAAAAAGTATCACTATAAGTGACACTATATAAATTCTTCTTTTACCTCTTCATCTATTTGTTCTTCAACACTTTGTATTTCATCTTCTTCAATTATTTCCCAAGGTTCTTCTTCTTCTTCTACCATTATTTTGATTTTTGTATCCCCTACTATCTCAATACCCAGTTCTTTTTCTATTTCAAAGGTTATATCACCATCTTTTATTTCAATATTTATACAATTCGGTTGTTTTAAACTTCTAACAATAATTTCTGAATCATCAGATAATTCAGAATTTTCTTTAATTTTTACATTAACCAATTCATTATAACTAATTCTTTTAGTTACTACATTTGTTTTTGTATCATTATCATATGCATACCAAATATTAACATCAAAATTACCATCAATAGATACTTTTTCACCTTTTGGCACACCTTTAAACACATGATTAACAATCCAACAACCAAGTACAGTAGTTGACTCAATTTCCGTAGTTAAAGAATATACGTCTTTAAAAGTTTTTTTTCCTTTACCAATAACAGCCTTAGTAACAATTTCCTTATAAGTTGCCACTATATCCCTCCTCATTTTAATTTATGCATATATTATAAAAAAAGTGCCTAAAAGTTTTCTGTTTTAATTAGAATAACATCTTCCCCTATCTTCTGAATTTGAGACCACTTAACACTAAATTCTTCCCTGTTAGAAAAAAAATTTGCAATAAATCTATTCGTTTCTACTACCATAGACTCTATTTTGCCATCATTATCATCTATATTAATATCAATAATATTACCTATTTTTTTTCCATCAGACACATTTATTACATCTTTTTTTTGTAGATCAGATAATCTCATAAATCTCACCATTAAATTATATGAAAAAAAAACAAGTATATACATACTTATTTAACAAGTTTTTTTACATTATCTACAGCACTTTTTTCTAATCTAGATACTTGTGCTTGTGATATTCCTATTTCATCTGCAATCTCCATTTGAGTTTTTCCAAAAATAAACCTATCAATTATTATTCTTCTTTCTTTATTTTTTAATTTATGTACTGCATCTTTTAAATATATTCTTATATCCCAACTATCTATTTTTTCTTTCTTATCTTCTAATTGGTCAGATAAATATATAGTATCCCCCCCATCATTATAAATCGGTTCAAACATACTAATAGGGTCTTTAAGAGAATCTAAAGCTACAATAATATCTATACTATCTATTTCTAAAATTTTAGCTAATTCATCTATCGTGGGTTCCTTTCCTGTTACAGTTGTCATTTCTTCTTTTAATTTAAGAACTTTATATGCAACATCTTTTATACTCCTTGATATTCTTATACTATTATTATCTCTTAAATACCTTTTCACTTCACCAATTATCATTGGTACAGCATAAGTACTAAACCTAACATTATGAGACAAATCAAAATTATCAATAGATTTTATCAACCCTATACATCCTATTTGAAACAAATCATCCATATTATCAGTTCTATTTACAAACTTTTTTAATATACTTAAAACCAACTTCAAATTTCCGTTTACCAATTCTTCTCTAACAGTACTATCACCAGATTTTAACCTTTTAAATAATTCCATCATTTCATTGTTTGTTAAAACCTTTATATTAGACGTATTAAAACCACTAATATCAACTTTGTGTCTTGCCATAAATTTATCCCCTTTACATTCAAATAATGAACATAAAAGAGTTTTTTTATACACATTTTTATTTAATTAGCATTCACAAAAGTTTTAATCGGCCATATTACTATCAGAGGTTTTCCTATTATATCTTTTTTTTGTATAGATCCAAATATACGACTGTCTCTTGATTTTGTTCTGTTATCACCTAATACAAAATATTTATCAATAGGAACAATAACCTCAAAATCTTCAGTATAACCAGAAACATCAAAAACTTCTTCTACATAAGTATTATTTATATAAAGCATATTATTTTTATATTTAACAAACTCTCCTGGCAGTCCAATAATTCTTTTTATTATGTAAGTAGAATTATCATATTTAAAAACAACAATATCAAATCTATTGTGTTTTTTTACATATTGAGATACTTGTTCAACAATCATAATATTTCCATCAATATAATTTGGCTCCATAGATTTACCCACAACAAGTGCAGAAATCAATACATAGTTTCTAATTAAAAGTAATGTTATAATTATTAAAAAATATTTCAAATACCGCCTAATATTTTTTTTAAATATCATATTGTAATCACCTATTTGGTATTAGTATTAATCAATATATTTTATTTATTCTAAATAAAAAGGTATATAATAAAATTAAATAATACCTTTTTAATACGTTTTTATAATATTTGTAAGTTTTTTTATTAACTTCTTTTCTATTCTAGATATATAACTTTGTGAAATTCCCAATAAATCTGCCACATCTTTTTGTGTCATCTCTTCATATTCAAACAAACCATATCTAAGAATTATTATTTGTTTATCTCTATCATCTAATTTTTCTATTTCTTTTATCATCAGGTTCTTTTCTGTTTCTTTTTCTATTTCTTTTGTAACAATATCAGCTTCAGTTCCTAATATATCTTCTAAATGCAATTCATTTCCATCTGAATCATAACTTAATGAATCTTCAAAACTTATTTCAGTTTTTCTTTTTTTGTTTTTTCTTAAAAACATTAATATTTCGTTATCTATACACCTAGACGCATATGTTGCTAATTTTATGTTTTTCCCTAATTTATAAGTATTTATTCCCTTAATTAATCCTATACTACCTATACTAACCAAATCCTCTAAATCCACATTTGTGTTTTCAAATTTCTTTGCTAAAAACACCACTAACCTTAAGTTATGTTCAATCAGTTTATTCTTTGCATACAAATCCCCTTTTTCACTCTGTTCTAAATAATATAATTCATCTTCTTTTGATAAGGGTTCAGGTAACACGTCAGTACTGCCTACATAAAAAATATAATTATATTTTTTAAATAAACTTAATATAAAATCTTTTATTTTTTTAAACATATTATTCCTCCAGTAATTTTTTATTTAATATACAGTCTATCCCATCAATGGTTATTTTTTTGTCTGAAATACCTATTAAAAAATTCTTTTTACAACCAACCCCTTTTATATTTATTTTTTCTGCTGTAATACATTCTAATATATTTTCATTATTCAAAGAAGAATAAGGTACAAGTAACTTTTTTTCTTTTTCTATATACCCTTTTATTTCTTTATGATTTACAAGTATTATAGGTCTTTTTTTATAAGGATCAACCAAAAGGTTACCAGTATCTAAAAAAGCATTTAATCCTAGAACTTTTCCACTTTTTAAATATATGTCAACTTTATAATAATTAGAATAATTATTTTTCAAATCTAACGTTTGTTTTGTATAAAAGCAAATTATAATTGGACTAATTATTATTAAAAGTATCCAGTTTATACTAAGTCCATTATGGAAAAAAATTATACCCTCATTTCTATAACTAAATTCTAAATTTAACATATATAAAAAGCCACCTAACATAATACCTAATGTGTATAAAAAAAATAAATTCTTTAATGTGTATTTTATATTTTTAAATTTAAATGTTACTATAATCATAATAATCGCTATGAAAATTTTTATGAAAAAAAGCTGTAATGTGGTTATTTTAAGAAATAATATAAATATTGATAAACCTCCAATAAAACTACCTAATATTATTCTAATGAGTTTTACATTTCTCCTTAAAATAATAGAGACACCCATCAACAGTAAAAAATCGAAAAATACATTTAAAATAAAAACAAGATCAAGATATAATTTCATAGCATCACCATTAAGAGTATAAAAAAAAGACATATAATAATATGTCTTTTTTTAGGAATAATAATATTTTTTAATGCCATAAACCTTTTTGCCTTAATTCTGCAATTTTTTTAGTGTGTTCACTATCTGTTTTTGAAAAATATGTTACATTGTTTTTATCTGATAAGAAAAACAAATAATCATGAGACTCAGGAAAAATAGTAGCTATAATAGACTCGGAACTTGGAATAGAGACAGGACCAACAGGTAAATTTCCCGCAGTACTATATAAATATGTATTATACGGACTAACGTATTCAGTAGGTATATTCTTTGGGATACATTCATCAATTTTTAATGCATAACATGCTGTAACACAACTTTGAAATGGTATTCTCCTATTTAATCTATTATAAAATACACCAGCAATCATTTTTCTATCCGAATCTTTTATTCCTTCACTTTCTACTATACTAGCAAAAGTTAATAATTCATGGAAAGAAAATCCTAAACTTTCTATATCCTCCCTGTATTCACTTAGAACTTTATCCATTTGATTTAACATAGATGCAAAAATTAATTTCACACTAACATCTTTATTATCAAATTTATATGTATTAGGGTATAAATACCCCTCTAGAGAATAATGTAAATTATTATTTTTTATTTCTTCTGTTATGAACCAATAATTATTTGTTAAATCATCTAAATAAGACTCATCATTTAACAAATCAAAAACGTCAGATTCATTGTTATTAGTTTTTTCACTAATAACATTAGCAATATCTCTAATGTTTATTCCTTCTTTAAATGTAATATTTATTTCATCCTTAGTTGATATCTTACCCTTGCTAATCATATTTATAATTTCTTTTGAACTATATGATTGTTTTATATCATATGTTCCAGCTTGTAAATTATCTGTTCTACTTAATTTTAAATGCGCCCTAACAAAAAAATCACTTCTTATTAAATTTTTATCTTTTAATTTATTTACAATATCTATGATTCTTTCACCAGAACTAATTGTTACTTCAATAATCTCATTGTTTTTCTTATTAACTGGTGACAACATAAAATAATAAGTTGATAATATAAATATAAATATAGTTAATATTAAGGTTGTTACTACAAGAGATATTTTGACTGATTTTTTTAACCTTCTTCTATGCATTTTTTCAACTCCTATAATAATAAATTATAGCACAAATAATATTTTCAAACAATTTACAGTTAATTAGAATTTACATATTTTTTAACATTTTCTATTGTTAAATTAAAATCATTAAAATTTACATCAAACCATTTAACATTCATCTTATTATTAAACCATGTATATTGTCTTTTAGCATAATGTCTGCTATTTTTCTTTATTAATTCCATAATCTCATCTAAACTTAATTTTCCATCAAAATATAAATATAATTCTTTATACCCTATACCAGTTTTTATTGCTTTGCTTTGTATACCTTTATCATATAATTTTTGAACTTCTAATACTAATCCTTCTTCAAACATTAAATCTACTCTATTATTTATTTTTTCATACAACTCTTTTCTTTCTGTAGTTAAACCTATAAAGTATACATTTTCATACAATAAAGTATCCCCGTTATCATTAATTGGCTTATCATTATTTAATTTGTTTAAACACCTTTCTAACCTTTTCCTATTATTAATATGTACATCTATATTAGGATCTATTGAAATAATTTTATTATATATTTCTTGATTAGAAAGATTACTATATTCTAGTTTATTATTTTCTTTTTCAAACACATAATCATATAACAAAGCTTTAATATATAATCCAGTACCGCCAACAATAACTACATTTTTATTTTCACTGATTAATTTATTTAATATACCTCTTGCATCAATTTGATAATCATAAACAGAGTAATCCTCACTCACATCTTTAATATTTAATAAATGATGAGGAATGGAGTCTTTTTCTTCTTCTCTTATTTTAGCGGTACCTATATCTAATTCTTTATATATTTGCATGCTATCTGCATTAATTATCTCTGCATTATAATATTTTGCAAGGGATATACTCATTTTTGTCTTTCCAACTCCGGTTGGACCACATATAACAATAATTTTCATATTTTCACCTTCAATACATATTTTAATAAAAAAACAAAGATTAAATCTTTATTTAAATTTTGCTGCATTATCCTCTATTGTCTGTGATTCATCCTTATAATCTCTAAATGCTTTTGTATTTTCTGTTATTTGATCTTGTTGTTTATACCCATCAAAATGCACACTATTTGAAGATAACAAATTAGATAATTTACTTTTAGAATATACTACAACATTAACTGTTGAATTACCAACTTCTCTGTTCATGTTTTCTCTTATTTCTCTTCTATTAAAATCCTGTTCCTTCCTCTTTAATATATCTACCATTTCCATAGTACTTCTTTCAATTAAATCATCAAACACTCCTGATTTAGACATTAAGGTATTACCATCGGTTCTATTAAGTGATAAATCATTAAAATTTACTAAAAATTTGTCTATCTCACTTTTATTTTGAATTAAGTTGGAAATATTATTTTTTAAAAAAAATTCTAATCTTGATCTACAATTATTATAATTTTTTGTTAAAATTTCTCTTATTTCTTGCTCATCTATATTAATATTTTGTTCACTAACTTTTTTCAATATATTTTCAAACGCTTTGTTAAATTCAAAGTCACTTCTTAATAAAATATCATTTTTTAAACTCAAAAAAATATTATCTTGATTTTTAATTGCATCCCCATAATTATTCATGTAATCACTTCCTATTTATTATTTTATATCATATCCCACAAAAAACAAAGTAAAATTTACGTAAATTTACATAGCTCTTTTAAACAATTTTTCTAATTCATAATTTGAATAAAATATTACTGTAGGTCTTCCATGTGGACAAGTAAAAGGGTTTGCACATTTCCTAAGATCATCTAGTAACACTTCCATTTCTTTTACGCTAATATTTTCGTTTGCTTTTATACTTAATTTGCAACTTAATGTGATTGCAATTTTTTCATTAAATTTATCTTTATCAAAATTCTTTTCTTTTACGATTATTAAATCAACTATTTTTCTAATTGCCTCTTCTTCATAATTAGTAGGTAACCACATTGGATGACTTCTTATAATAAATGTGTTATGACCAAATTCATCTATTTCAAAACCTAAATTAGTTAATATGTCAATATTTTCTTTAATTATTATATATTCGTTATATGGCAATTCAATATTTATAGGAACCAACATAGAAACAATTTCTAGTCTACTACCTACTTCCTTTAAATAATATTCATAATTTACTCTTTCTTTTGCAGCATGTTGATCTATTAAATACATACCCAATTCATTTTGACAAATTATATATGTACCTTTTACTACCCCTATAGGATAAAGTTCTGGAAATTTTTCTTTTGCTTCTTCTTCGTTTGAATAATTTTCGTCTTTTAATGTAGTTTCGTTAATTTCAAATGTATCTTCTTTAACAGTTCTATCTAAATCAAGAGTCATTTCTTTATATTCAATATTTTTTTCTTCTTCATATTTTTCTTCTATTTTTGGTATTAAATTTATTTTACGTAATTTTTGTTTTATTTCAGTTGATATTAATTCTTTCAATTCATCTATCTTACTAAATTTTATATCTTGTTTTGTAGGATGAATATTAACATCTACTAAATTAGAATCAACAATAATATTAACCACAACAATTGGATATTTATCTATTGGTTTATACGTATGATAAATATCATTAATTGATTTATTTAATTCAATATTTTTAACTAATCTTCCATTTACAAAAGTAATAATATGATTCCTATTTGATTTTGTAACTTCTGGATAAGATACATAACCAAAAACTTCATAATCATCATTTTCACAATTTATTTCAATCATTTTTTTTGTAATATCAATACCATATATTTCATTTATTACTTTTAATTGATTATTAGATCCATCAGTATTTAATATCACTTTTGAATCGTTAGTTAAAGTGAAGGCAATATCAGGATGTGACAATGCCATTTTATTCACATAATCTATTATGTTCGCCAACTCAGCATATAAACTTTTTAGATGCTTTAATCTTGCGGGTGTATTATAAAATAAATTTCTTACAATTATTACAGTTCCTCTTCTTGCTTCACTTTTTGTCTCATTTATAAGTTTACCACCTTTTATATTAATTTCTATTCCAACATCTCCAGTACTTGTTTTTAAAGTGACATCAGAAACAGATGCTATTGAAGGTAGTGCTTCTCCTCTAAACCCTAAAGAATTTATTCTATATAAATCTTCTTCTGATAATAATTTACTAGTTGCATGACGCAAAAAAGCTAATCTAGCATCTTCTTCATTCATACCAGTTCCATCATCAGTAACTTTTATTTCTTTTATACCTGATTCAATTAAATCTATTTTTATTTTTTTACTTTTAGCATCTATACTATTTTCTACTAATTCTTTTACAATTGATACACATTTTTCTACTACTTCACCTGCTGCAATTTTATTTGCAAGTATTTCATCCATTACTTTTATTGTACTCATATTACCACCCATATAAATTATAACA
>SKJH01000071.1 GCA_007116005.1 Bacilli bacterium
CCTGTTCTTACATTTACTGAATTAGCATTTAGAGTACCAATTTTTACTGTATTTGATGTTGCGTTAACAATAATAGGCGATATAAAAAGAGAAAAAACAAAAATAGTTAAATTGAATGCATTTAAAATTTTGCTTAAAAATTTCATTTTACCACCTCTTTTACTACATTTACATAAATATTATATCAATAATAACAAATAATAGGAATAACCCTTACATTAACTTTACTTATTTTTGTAAATTTTTTTCTATTATTTATGTATATATTGAGTAAAATTTTTATTTGAGATATAATTAAAACAGCCAAGGAGGTTTATTAATGTTTAGTAAAATTATTAACAGAACAAAAAACAATAAAATATTATTGATATTACCTCTATTACTAACAGCTTATACTCTAAGTAGTATATCAATTATATATTCGATTCTTAAAATAAATAATGTAGAAAACTTTTTGAGATATATTATCTGCTTATTTGTATTCTTTTTATTAGTATATATATATATACTAAGTTTAAAGTTTATGATTAAAGGAAAACAATTTGGAGTGTTATTTTTTTCGTTTTTACTTCTTTTCCTATTTACAGCGCACTCTTTTACAAGTGCTACTATAAACAGAGTATATAATTCTATAAATAGAATTAGTAGAAATACGATAACATATTCAACTAGTTTAGTTGCATTAAAACAATCAGGCATAAAAGAATTAGAAGATGTAAAAAATCTGAAAATTGGAATAATAGATGATGAAAATAGTATAGATGGTTATATTATTTCAAATGAAATTATAGAAAAAAACAATTTGGATAATAATGATTTTATAGAATATGAAAATTTTGCAATTATGTTGAGTGATTTATATAATAATGAACTAGATTTAATATTTATCTCATCTAATTATGTTACTATGTTTGCAAATTCAGATACCGAAACTAATAGGTATATAAATATTGAAGAAGAAACTGTTGTTATAACAAAAAAATCTAAATCAATTGAAAAAGATAAAATAGTTCAAAGAAATAGGAACTTAGAAGACCCTTTTACCTTATTAATTATGGGAGTAGATTCTACAGAAGAAGATATAAATAAAGGTTCAGCATTTAATGGCGATGCTTTGATGGTAATAACATTTAATCCTAAAACATTTAATGCTACAATATTAAGTATCCCCAGGGATACATATGTTCCAATAATGTGTTTTAGAAATGAAAGAAAAAATAAAATTACCCACGCAGCATGGTATGGTGAATCATGTATGATATCAACCATAGAAAATTTCACTGGAATTGATATTGATCATTATGTAAAAATAAATTTTAAAGGTCTTGTAAATTTAGTAGATGCTTTAGATGGAATATATGTAGATGTTCCAATAACATTTTGTGAACAAAACAGTAAACGCCAGTGGGGAGAAAATACTATATATATAGAAAAGGGATATCAAAAATTATATGGGGAAGAATCTTTAGCACTAACTAGACATCGTATAGATAGAAGAAGATGTGGAGAATATTATGTGAATAATTATATGAATGATATAAAACGAGGTTTAAATCAACAATTAGTTATAAATGGATTGTTAGATAGACTTAAAGATGTAAGAAGTTTAGACGAAATATATAAAATGTTGGATGTAATTGAAACTAGCATCAACACCTCTATTACAACAAGTGAAATATTGTCACTTTACAATATAGGAAAAGATATTATATTTTATAGTTCTGATGAAAACACATTTTCACTTGAACAACTGTTTTTATCAGGATATACAAAAACTATATGGGATGAAGGTATGAGATTACCTCTTTCTAATTATGTTTATTACGAACAAAGTTTAGAGGAAGTTGTAAACGCAATGAAAATAAATCTTGAGAAACAAGAACCAACATTAATAAAAGAATTTAGTTTTTCTATTAATGATCCGTATGAAAAAAGGTCTGTTGGAAGAATACCATTTGGTTCCGAACCTAAAATACAAATAGTACCTAATTTTGTTGGTAAGGATAAATCAGAGGTTTTAAATTGGGGTACATCAAACGGTATTAATATAGTTGTGGAATTTGAAGATGTTGATAGTAGTTATTATCAAAATCAGGTAATATCTCAAAGTATTCCTTATAGTTATAAAGTAAAAAATATAAATTCTAATCTAATCATAAAGGTTGCCAATATTATAGAAAAAAACAATGAAGACCAAGACGAAGATAAGGTTCCAAATGAAAACATTGACTGTTCAAAAGAGGAAAATATTACAAATGAAATATGTTTAATACCAGATTTTTCGAGTTATACAATTGAAATGGCAAAGAGTTGGAAAAGCAGATTAAATACAAGTATAGTAGTAACAATAAAAGAAATTGAACCCCTAGACTCAATTATAGATTTTGAGGAAGGTAAGTTTCATAGTCAAAGTGTACCCGCTGGAACAAATATTTCTGAAATAAAAGAAATTATACTTTCTTTTTATACAAAAATAAAACAAGAACAATAGTTATACAAATTTCTAAGAATAACTACTATTCATACATATTAAACATTTAAAAATAGATCAAGTTTCATAGCTTGATCTATTAATTTTAGAATTTATTTATAATTATTGATTTTTATATATTTGTTTTTTCCACTATTTCAAGTTTTTCTTCTTGATTTATTATTATCACAATTGCCTCGTTTTGATATCCTAAGTCTTGGTGATACTCCCATGATAACTTTACCTTATAAGCATATTCATCAATTTTATCATTATATTCAAATGAGATATTCTCTATATTTATTACCTCAATACTTTTTACATTTGGTAGTTCTTGAGTCCTATTTCCATACAAATTATTTTCTACATATTTATATAGCGTATCAGAAGCTTTTAAAACAAAGTTGTCTCTAATTTCTTCATAAATCAACTGAGATCCACCGACATCATTTTTAGTTAATTTATTTTCCAAAGTGTAAAAATCTACTATAAACAGCTTTGAAATAAGTTCTGCATATAACTCTTTATTTACTTCATCTTCTTTTAATATATCTTTTAATTCAAAAAATAAATCTCTATATAATTTAGTAGCATTAGTGTATAAGGTATAATTATAATCTTCTATTTTTGATTCTAGCGTTATTTCTTGTTTTGAATCACTTTTTGTAAATACAAAATTAAACAATAAATATCCTACTGTAACAATCAGAAGTGATATTAATATAATTATTAAAGTTTTTTCTATTGTTTTAATATTTATCATGGAATAGCCCCTTCTCTTACATCTTGTATTTCTTTTTTTCTTCTTAAGTAATCATATATAATAAAATTATTTGATACCTGCATATATTCTTCAGATAATAATGAATATGCTTCAATATAAGATTTACTAATTGGTTCATCAACGAGCGCCAAATATTCATTTCTTTGACTATTAAAATATATTTTGTTTGTCAACCAATTACCATTTGGGAATACAACCACATTTTCTTCAACACTAAATATATCTTGTCCAAGTGCATAGGGACTCGAAAAACCAAACATATTCCCTAAAGTAGGAAGCATATCATACATTCCCATTACCGTATCTATTTCTACACCAAACTGTTTATCTTTTGTCCATATTACAAGTGGTACCTTTCTATTTAATTCATAAGAATAAAAATCTACAGGTATATAATCTGGATTACTCGAACTTAGCACTGAATCAGTATATGGATCATAATTATAAAACCTAACATAATCCCTTCTTGACAATCTTGCATCATGATCTCCATATATTACTATTACAGTGTTTTCTAATAATCCTTCTTTATCCAAGGCGTCTATAAATTCACCCATCGCTTCATCCGCATAACGTACAGCTTTAAAGTAATTCCCAAGGGTAGTACCCTCCATATATGGGGCTTCTATTTCTTCTAGTTCTCCAAATTCATTCTCTATTTCAACTTTCATAGTTACTGGAAAATCCCCATATTTATCCACTTCATCAAAAGGTGTATGATTGGTGAGCGTTATAATTGTAGCATAGTATCTTTCTTCTTTTGAACTAATATCTTTAATTTTTTCAACTGATTGTCTAAAAAAAGATTTATCCGATAAACCAAGTCCTATTACTTCATCTATATCATAATGACTTTTATGGAAAAATTTATCATATCCAAAACTATCATGCATAGCTATTCTATTCCAAAAAGTTCCATTATTACCATGCATACTAAAGGTAAAATATCCTTTATCTTTTAAAATCTTTGGAATGGTTACATACTCTCTATCCCAATACCCAATTGCCACTGTACCATTACTAACTGGTAACAATGATGTTGATAAAGTGAATTCAGTATCACTACTAGTACCTACACTTACTTGAGAATAAAAATTAGTAAAATTTATTCCTTCTTTTGCTAATCTATTTAAATTAGGAGTAACCTCTCTCCCATCAAAATCTAATTCCATTGTAAATTTTTGAATACTCTCAGCTTGTATCATTATTATATTTTTACCTTCAAATATGTTTGTATATTTGTTTTTTTTCTGTTCAGATGTCCTATTTTCGTAAAAAGTTCTTACTTGCCTTATTGCATTATCATATCCAAAAAGAGTATTTATTCTAGGTTCTAAACTTCTAACAATATCATTTACTTGATAAAAATACACACCAAATTTTGCAACTAAGAATTCTCTATTCCATTGTTTTATTAGTCTTCCTACTTCAAGACCAGTTAAAGTAGAGGCGAAAATCGATAATATAATAGTTGCAACTATTAATGTACCTATCATTTTTCTTTTAGGATTTCCAAACTTCTCAGGTTTTTCATAATATCCTTTTTTGTTTAACCTAAAATACACAATCAGCAATACTACAGGTTGCCATAAAAATAAAAAATCTTTAAATTCTATGACATTTTGTACAAGCGCATCCCCTACATCTATTATTTGTAATGATGTAGCTATTAAAGAAACGGACGTAAAAGATAAATAGAAGGTATAATACATACTATTTATTACACAAACTGCAGTTAAAAAAATTGATAATA
>SKJH01000014.1 GCA_007116005.1 Bacilli bacterium
AATGTAGAAACTTCTATTCCAAAAGAAAATACTCAAAATAATGTTGAAGCTTCTATTCCAGAAGAAAATACTAAAAATAATGTAGAAACTTCTATTCCAAAAGAAAACACTCAAAATAATGTAGAAACTTCTATTCCAAAAGAAAATACTAAAAATGATACAGAATCACATACTGATGCTTCAAATGAAGAATATAAAATAATAGAAGAAGAAAATTTAGAAGATACTGTAAATGTGACAATGGCTGATGGTACAATATTAACGATGGAGTTTGAAGATTTTATAATAGGTGTTGTAGCAGCAGAAATGCCAGCATCCTTTCATGTAGAAGCTTTAAAAACACAAGCAGTAGCAACAAGAACTTATTATTTAAAAGCAATAGAACAAGGAAAAAAAACTACACAAGTTAACTGGGGACAAATAACATTTAGAAGTATAGATGAATTAAAAAGTATCTGGGGAAGTGATTTCAATAGATATTATTCTAAGATTGAACAAGCAGTAGAAAATACATCAGGAGAATTTATTACTTATAATAACAGTTATATTGAAGCCGTTTATTATTCTACAAATAATGGTAGAACTGAATCTTCTTTAGACGTTTGGGGTAATTATTTTCCTTATCTTATAAGCGTAGATTCTCCTTGGGATATAGATGCGCCTTCATATTTAAGAGAAGTAGAATTAGACTTATATGTTGCAAATTCTCTTTTAGGATTTGAGGTTGATAATAATACTGAAGCAGAAATTTTATCTAGAACAGATGGAGATAGTGTAAAAGAAATAAAAATTGGTGATCAAGTATATACAGGAAAATATATAAGAGAATTATTTAAACTAAGATCAACAGATTTTGATTTTAATATTTCTGATAATAAAATTATAATTACAACAAGAGGATTTGGTCATGGAGTAGGATTAAGTCAATACGGTTCCAATGGCATGGCAAATTTAGGGTATACATATAGACAAATTTTAGAACATTATTATCCAAATACATCTATTCAAAAATAAAAAAATGTTAAAATAACTTTTTTAACATTTTTTTATTTCTAATTTCTGTTTGCTCTATACATATTTGTCTTTCAAGTCGTCTCTGGTCTTCAATAATTTGATTATTTGGAATATCCCCTTTTATAGGTTCATCATCATTTACTTTAAACTTGTTATAAGCCATTATAGCAATAGCAAACATAAAACGTTGATTATATAATTTGAGCGACATTAAATATAAAGACTCATCAGTTTTTAATAAACCTTCAAAATGTTTCACTTCATCAGTTTCACCAATTATTTTTTTTGCTTCTTCTAAATACTTTTTAGCAGCTTTTAAAACCTCAGTTGTTTTAGGAAGATAAACTGCAGGTTCATCCTCTATTTTAAGCTTTTTTTTCTGGTTAGTACAATAATGTTTTTCCATAATAACCCCCCTCTGCTTGTCATTATAACATATACAACGCTTTTTGTCAAAATAACGTAAATCAAAAACGTTCACTAACGACAATCACTCTTTTTGTGTTGTCAATTGAATTACACGTTATTAACGTTAATATCGTCTTGTTTTTCATTGAATTAAGTGGCGTTAAATCTGTTTCTATAACCTCATACTTATCTATTACTACATATTTATATTTTATATTTTTATAATATATAAATATTTCATCACCTAATTTTAATTTATCAATATCATTAAAATATACATTTTCTCCTGTTCCAGAATGAGCTCCTATTATTGTATTACTATATTCTACATTTGGTCTACCATACTCTTTGAACAGCACCACTCCTTTTATATCCTCTGATGTTATACTATCTAAATATAGATTTTCTTTTAAATTTATTTTATTAATTTCTATATACCATGGTGCATTCTCATTGTACAACATTTCTTCTAATTCTTCATTTTTTATACAGAAAAATAAATTGATTAATATAAATATGCTAATTAGCATAATACTTGTTTTTTTTTGCATTTATTAAAAATCCTATTACAAAAATTAAATATATATATTTACAATAAAAAACAGATGATTTTTCATATAGTGACGGTAACTTTGATATAACGGTTTCTTTATCATCCTCAATAACAGATGGTTCTTGAGGATGATACATTTCTGATTCCTCTGTTTTTTCTTTTTCTTTAAATATTTCAAACAACGAAGTTCCACTTACTTTGACATCAAATATGAATTTTTCTGTTTTTTTATATCCTTCAGTACTATTAATCTGGCTAATTATATAACTACCATATGGTAAATATACATACCCTATTCCATTTTCATCTGTTATTAAATAATCAATAAATTCTAATGTTGGATTGTATACTTTAAATTTTATATTAGGTTCAGGTTCAACATTACCACTTTTACCTTCAAATGTTTTTTCTATTTTTAATCTACGTTGTATTAAAATACAGTGTAAAAATAAAACCTTATCAACATCACCAAATTCTAAAGATACAAAATACTCAATCTCATCTGACTGATATCCTTTACTAGGACTAATTTGTTTTATTATATAATTACCTAAAGGCAAATCTGATACAAGAGAATACCCCTCAATATCTGTTTCGAATGAATTAATTAAATTATAATTTTCATCAAAAACACCATATATGGCTCCCTCTAAAGTTGATTCACCTTTAAAACCTTCAAAAAAATCAACACTTTTTAATAAAACAGAACCACCATAAACATTAAAATATATATTGACATCTTCATGCTCTACATTACCAAATCCAATCAGAGTCTGTGAATTATCCGCTCTATATACTGTTGTTTCATAATTATTATTAATATTTTTAGATAATGTTATATAATCATTACCTAATGAATAAGACTCAACAATTAACTGATTATTTTGTTTTTTAACAACATTATCACCATTATAAATTAAATTATAATCATGCAATAAATTATTACTGTCTTCTAAAATTATAGAACTTCCTACTTTAATATCAAAATTCATTATATTAAAATCAGGTTTCAAATTATGTTCATTATATAAATTTAATATTTCAGATTTATACTGAGAAATATCAATAATATTTCCGTTTCCCTCTTTTTGTGTAGTCCAATAAATATCAATCCCCAACATATTCCAAATAAGCTCTTGAGTAGCCATATAATAACGATAATCATAATGATCTTTGTACATATATCCATAATACGCTATTAATTCTAAATAAATTTTATCTTCATCTGATAATTCAAAAGAATCATATCCATATTCATTATAGAGATGAGTTGTTATTTGCATATCTACTTCTACACAATATAAAGGAATATCATTGCTATGAACAAAACCAAATTGATTCCAATAAATATAACCATCTTCTATTCTATTAACATAAACCTCTTGCATCCAATCAATATTTATTTCTGCCGCTTTAACATTACAAATAAATAAAATAAAAAAAACACTACATATAATTATTTTTTTCATATAAACCTCCTTACTGGTTTATATTCTATTAAATTATTTTATTACCTCTAAAAAATAGATTCGATTTAAACGAATCTATTTAGCGTTACCTTTTGCTATATTCATATATTAATTTTATTTCTTCTTCTAATAAAACCCTATTATATATTCTAACTTGATCAATATAACTGTGTGTATTTCCTTGATTATGTCCACCAGACCATGCACCAGTTCTATTTAAAACTATTTGTGTATTAGATAAAAGAACACCAGATGGAGAATAAGTAACGGTAGCACCTTTTTGCTCTCCATTTACATAAAGTTTCATTGATTTTAAACTTCCGTCATATACCCCTACTATATTATACCAAGTATTTACCACTGGTTGAAACCTTCTTGATATAATATGAGTGTCTGTCCTAACAACAAAAGCAACATTACCACCGGTTTCTGTATAAAATCCATGCGACTGAGAATAGCTTCTATCTACAGAAAATAGTCTACTTTGAAATTCAATAGGTGATTTAAATTTTACCCACATTGCAAATGTAAAACTATCATTTGCAGAGTATCCTGGATTAAAACCAGTCATTATAAAACTACTATTATTATCTTTAAACTCATATGCACCTCTACCAGTTATACTATCACTTATCCACCTAGGAGTTGAATTTAATTGTAATTCTGCATGATTACCATTTCCAGAATAATCTACTACCATTCCAGAACGAGTATCATCAGTATAAGGTGTATTATACGTTTTTTCTTCACTCATTAACTGATATAGCAAAAAATCAGCTTCATCATTTGCTTGTCTAAGTCCAATATTAAACATGTAATGTGAAGTTCCTGGACCTCTTCCTGTTCCAGTTTGTACAACTTGTTTTACCTCACCTGGTAAAACCCAAGTTGTACTCCCAATATTATTCCTTATTCCCACATCTTTTGTCCCTATATTTTTTACTATAACACTTGTTGTAAATGTTCTATCTTCATTTTGTGCATTTGAAACAATCGTTCTAGCAGAAGGAATAGTGCTATTCCCATCTCCTCCTGTAATTATAATCCTATGTGCATTGTTTGTATTATATTCATCTAAGCGTTGATTTGGTATAACCTGTACATTATACCCTGTTCTTCCTGTCATCATTTGAATATAATTTTGTGCTAAATTTAATGTAGGTTCTTCAAAATCATCAAATCTATAATGTAGCACTAAATTATCTTCTGTACTATCATTTATATTTAATCCACATTTTAAATGCGGAATATACTCGTATTTATCTTGATTATTTTTTAATATAACTACATACCCACTACAGTTTTCACTCCTGTTATATGGATTTTTCACTTCATCTATAAAACCACTCAACACTAATTGATTTATAGAAACTTCAGATGTATCTCCTATTAATTCAGGTAAAATCCCCGTATTTTTAGAGACATACCCTTCCGCAGCTTTCCTCACCATTTCTACATTTTTTACATAAGCATTCATTCTAGAAACACTTATAACATTTAAAACTATTGGTACTGCTATAGAAGTTACTATCCCTAATATTATAATTACCGCT
>SKJH01000064.1 GCA_007116005.1 Bacilli bacterium
GCTTTTTATATGATATCTTCACAATATATTTATAATTTTCACTATACATGTTATAATTTAAAAAGAAAATGGAGCTGTTTTTATGAGTATTAAAGAAAATCAATTAATTGAAACAAAAATTATTGATCAAAATAATAATGGAGAAGGTATTGCAAAAATAAATGGAATGGTAGTATTTATAAATGAAACTTTAAAAGAAGATATTGTAAATATTAAAATAACACAAATAAAGAAGAATTTTGCTAGAGGAAAAGTAGTTACAACAATTAAAAACTCTAGTGAAAGAACAACTCCCCCTTGTATATATTACAGCGAATGTGGCGGTTGTAATCTGCAACATCAAGATTATATTCATCAATTAAAATTTAAAGAGAAAAAAATTAAAAACGCATTAGAAAAAATCGGGGAATTAAAAAATGTAAATGTTAACAGTATTTTACATGGTGAAGATTATAATTATCGTAATAAAGTGAGTTTAAAAGTCAATGGACAAAGCATTGGATTTTATAAAAAAATATCAAACGATATAGTAAATGTTAATGAATGCATTATTTCTGATAAAAAAATAAATAATATAATTCGTATCATTAGAAAATTTATTAATGATTATAATTGTAATAATATAAAAGAAATTATTATAAGAACTAGTAATAATAATGAGATATTATTATCAATACATACTGATAAATTTAATTTAAGTAAGGAAATTTATAATTTATTAAATAATGAAATTAATACTTTAATTATAGATAACAAACTTATTTTTGGAAACGGATATATTACTGAGAGTGTATTAAATTTGAAATTCAAAGTATCTCATTCATCATTTTTTCAAGTTAATAAATATATGACAGAAACATTATTTTATACAGTTTTAAAACAAGTAGAAAATATCAAAAATATGGTTGTATTAGACTTATATTGTGGAACTGGTACATTAACTCTTTTATTTGCAAAACACGCTAAAAAAGCTATCGGAATTGAGAATCATAATAACTCAATTATTAATGCAAAAGAAAATGCTAAATTAAATAAAATTAATAATGTTGATTTTATTTTAGGAAAAGTAGAAGATAAAATAGATTCTATTATCAACAAAAGAATTGATATTATAGTTTTAGATCCTCCAAGAAAAGGAAGCGATAAAAAAACACTTAATGCAATAGTTAAAATTAATCCGTTAAAAATAATATATGTATCATGTGATCCTGTTACTTTAGCAAGAGATTTAAATTTTTTAGAATATAAAGGTTATAAAACTGTAAATATACAACCTATTGATATGTTTCCAAATACTATGCACGTTGAATGTGTTGTGTTGTTAGAAAAAAAATAATGTACAAAATTATTTAAACAATGTATAATTGTATATGAAAATATTTTAATAAAGGGGAAGATAATGTGAAATGTTTAACTGTATTATCAATTTTATTTGGTATTTTATTTTTTAGCGCATGTGAAAGTCAATTACAAGTTGTAGAAATATCAAACAAAGAGGCATTAAATTATATAGAAAAAAACAAAGATTTTCTATTACTTGATGTTAGAACAAGAGAAGAATTTAATGAAGCACATATAAATGGTGCAATTAATGTACCATATGATGAATTACATTATAGAATTGATGAAATTATAAATTATAAAAACAAGGATGTTTTTGTGTATTGTCGTACAAAAAACAGAAGTAGTGCTGCAAAAGATACTTTAATTTATTATAATTTTAAAAAAATATATGTTATGCATGAAGGGTTTTCAAATTGGGGTTATGGTTTAGTAAATAATTATTAAAATTAGAAAAGGGAAGTGTCGTATGAAAAAAATATTAAGGAATTTATTATTACTATTTGCGTTGTTTTTTGTGTTTTCATTATCTGTATCTGCAAATAACACCGTTAATATATATTATTTTTGGGGAGACGGATGTCCTCATTGTAATATACAAAAACCTACATTAGAAGCACTAGAACAAAATAACAATAAAATAAAGGTTCATTATTATGAAACATGGTATGACAGATCTAACAGTGAATTATTTAATAAAGTAGCTAGATCACACGGTACAAGTGTCACTGGAGTTCCTGCAACTTTTATAGGATCAAGATATTGGGTAGGGTATAATGAAACAATTAGAGAACAAATTGAAGAATATGTTTATCAATGTTTAGAAAATGGTTGCAATGATAAAGCATATTATACAATTTTTGGAGAAGAGCCACCTATATTTTTAGATGGTGAAGACAAACGAGTGGAATATATAAATATATTTGGTTCACAAGTAGAAGTAAGTGATATGCCTCTTATATTTTCTACATTTTTAATAGCGTTTATTGATGGATTTAATCCCTGTTCATTATGGGTATTAAGCTTTTTATTAGGTATTGTAGTTTTAACAAAAAATAGAAAAAAAATACTCTTAATTGGATTAACTTATTTAATAGTAGCATCCCTGGCTTATGGGGCATTTATAATAGGAATGATAAACGTTTCAGCATACACAAGATATTTAGATAGTATTAGGATCTTTGTTGCTGTTTTAGCAATAGGATTTGCTGCAATAAACATTAAAGATTTCTTCTTTTATAAAAAAGGTATATCACTAACTATTTCTGATAAACATAAACCAAAACTATATCAAAAAGTAAGAAATATAATGAAGCCAGAAAATAATACAAGAAACCTTATTATAGGTTCTGCTGCTCTTGCTCTTGGAATTACATTAGTTGAACTACCATGTACTGCAGGATTTCCAATGATATGGTCAAGAATTATTACAGAAAATCAAGTAGATAATGCTTTCTTTATATTCTTATTTATAATATATTTATTAACATATTTTTTAATAGAGTTAGCATTATTCCTAACCGCAGTATTTACTTTAAAAGTATCAAAATTTGATGAAACTCATGGTAGATTACTAAAATTAATTGGTGGAATGATTATGCTTTCATTAGGGGCTGTATTATTAATAGATCATACTATTTTAAATGATATAGGAACAACTGTTATAGTGTTCGGTATAGCAATTATATTATCAATCATAATTGCTAAATTACATAAGAAATATAAAAAGGAGGAACAAAGTGAACTTTCCAAATAATTTAAGATATAACAAAGACTATTCATGGGTAAAAATAGAAGACGATATAGCAACAATAGGATTAATTGAATATAGTGCAAAAAAAGTAGAAGAATTTGTATTTATAATGCTTCCAAGTGTTAATCAACAGTTAAAAGAAAATGATGTATATGTAACCTTAGAAGCTGTTAAATGGTCAGGACACCTAACAACACCAGTTGAAGGGGAAATATTAGAAGTAAATGAAGAATTATTTAATGAACCATCAAAAATAAATGAAGACCCCTATGACAACTGGATAATAAAAGTAAGAATTGAAAAACAATTAAATTTAATGGATACAGAAGAAGCTAAAAAATATTACGAATCCAAATAGGAGGAAATATGAAAGTAGTTATCATCGGAGGAGGAAGCGCAGGAACAACTTGCGCTTTTGAATTAAGAAAAGAAAATAAAGAAATTGATATAACAATAATTGAAAAAACAAATCAAACTGAATATTCACCATGTGCATTACCATATGTAATAGGTGGGGAAATTTCTGATTTTGAAAAAATAAAAATTTATACAGAAAAAGATTATAAAGAAAATAATATAAACCTAATTTTAAATGAGGAAGTTAAAGAAATAGATGAAAAAAATAAGAAGATAAGATTAAAAGATAGAGAATTAACTTATGATAAATTAGTAATCGCAACAGGCAGTAAACCTTATATACCTAAAATAGAAGGACTAACAGAATATTTAATACTTAAAACAGTTGAAGATGCTAAAAAAATAGAAAAATTAGAAAATAAATCTATAATTATAATCGGAGCTGGAATGATAGGTTTAGAATTAGGAAATGCTCTTTTAAATAAAAACAATAAAGTAATAATTTTTGAAAATCAAAATTCAATTTTACCAAACATGTTAGATAAAGATATGGCAAGTGAATTAGAAAAATTATTGGAAAATATTGAAATCAAAAAAGAAGAAATTAAACAAATTAATATAAATAAATTAATAACAAAAGAGCAGGAGTATTATTTTGATCATATTATAATCGCATGTGGAACTGGATTGGAAAACTTAAATAATAAAGCATTATATTGTGGTGATTGCAATTATATAACAGAAGAAATAACTAAAGCAACAATAAAAAGTCACTTAGGTACAAGCGCAGTAAGACAAGGAAAAAATGTTGCAAATAAAATTTTAAATAAAGATACTGAGTCTATACCAAATCTTAATAATTCTATTACAAAAATAAGCGATTACATTGTTGGATCAGTAGGTATAAATACTAATACAGCTATAAACAATAATATAAAAACAATAAGTGCAAAATATAAAGGCACTATAACTGCGCCTTATTATTCAGATGAACCTTTAATAGTAAAGTTAATCTTTAATGAATTAGAAGAAATAATAGGAGGACAGATAATAGGAAAAACAGAAGTAGCAGGAAGACTTAATCTGTTATCATTAGCAATAACAAAAAAAATGAATATAAAAGATTTAAAAACAATTGATACTTGTTATAATCCAGCAAGCGCTCCTATATTTGATCCTATTACTGTATGTGCTGAAATTGTAGAAAAAAAAGTTAATGCTTTAAAAAGGAATTATAATGCAAATAAATAGACAAGAATATTTAGACGTATATAATGAAATAAAAAAAGAAAATATAAATACAATTTGTATGGCTGCAGATTGTCCTAACAGGTATGAATGCTTTTCAAAAAAAACAATGACCTTCTTAGTACTAGGAAATATATGTACAAGAAATTGTAAATATTGTGATGTATTACAAGGGATACCAAAAAATGTAGAAAATGAATCAAAAAAAATTATAGAAGCAATAAAAAAATTCTCTTTAGAATATGTAGTAATTAC
>SKJH01000081.1 GCA_007116005.1 Bacilli bacterium
AAAACGTATTTTATCTTCTTCAGTAAAGAAATCTATCATTGTTGCACCAGTTGCTTTTGCAACCGCATTATTTAAAACTCCAACTACTAATTTAACAGCGCGAATTGCATCATCGTTTGCTGGAATCACATAATCCACATCGTCCGGATCACAATTTGTATCGACTATTCCGAATACTGGAATTTTCAATTTTCTCGCTTCTTTTATTGCGTTTATTTCCTTACGTGGATCCACTATAACTAATGCTTCAGGTACTTTACGCATATCTCTAATACCACATAGATATTTATTTAATTTTTCATATTCTCTACGTATTTTTATTACCTCTTTTTTAGGTAAAACTTCAAACGTTCCGTCTTTCTCCATTTTTTCAATTTCATCAAGACGATTTGTTCTTTTTCTGATGGTTTTAAAGTTTGTTAAAGTTCCCCCTAACCAACGTTCATTAACATAAAACATATTTGTTCTTTCTGCTTCTTCTTTAGCCGCTTCTTGTGCTTGTTTTTTTGTACCAACAAATAAAACTTTTCCACCTTCTGATGCAATTTTGTACAATTCCTCATATGCTTCTTCAATCTTTTTTGATGTTTTTTGTAAATCGATAATATAAATATCATCCCTTGTTGTAAAAATATACTCTTTCATTTTTGGATTCCATCTTTTAGTCTGATGACCAAAATGTACTCCCGCTTCTAATAAATAGCTCATTGAGACTACTGCCATAATTATTCCTCCTTTTGTTTTTTCCTCTGAACACTTCATCTTTAAACATCACTTATTTCTAAGCACTTGACGTTTAAATCCATGATCATGTGTTTTTTTTAAAAGCATACTGATTATAACATATATAATTAATTATATACAAGTATTTTATGCATAAAATAAGGGTTTTTATATGAAAATCATGTGTTTTTTTATAATTTTGTTGGATTAAAATCTATTTCAAGTTTTATTTTATTGTTATTATAATGTTTTTGAATATCTCTCAAAACTTTATACAATAATTTTTTATCTTTATATTTTATTATACATTGAAACTTATGTGTATTATTTATTCTTAATGATGACGTAGGTCCTAATACTACATACTTATAATTTAATTCGTTTTTTAAATGTTTATTTATTTTATTAATTTCTTTATATCCCTCTTCATAATTTTTTGAGATTATACGTACCGCTACAATAAGACAAAATGGCGGATAAAACATTCTTTTTCTTATTAACATTTCTTTATTGAAAAAATTAAAATAATCATGATTTTTTGACAATGTTATTGCATAATGATCCGGATTAAATGTTTGAATTATTATCTCACCATCAAGATCTTTTCTCCCTGCTCTTCCTGCTACCTGCGTTAATAATTGAAATGTTTTTTCGCTACTTCTATAATCCGGAATATTTAAACTATAATCCCCATTTAATACTATAACTAAAGATACATTATCGAAATCTAATCCTTTAGCAATCATTTGAGTCCCTAATAACAAATCATATTTATGGTCATTAAAGTCATTAATTATTTTTTCATACATTCCTTTTTTGCTTGTTGTGTCTGAATCCATTCTAATTATTCTTAAATCTTTGAACATATCTCTTAATATTTCATCAGCTTTTTCTATACCGGTCCCCATTAACATAATATGTGAAGAATTACATTTTGAACACTTATTTGGTTTATTTGTTCCATAACCACAATAATGACATCTCATTATATTACTACCTTTATGATACGTTAAACTAATATCACAATTAGGACACTTTAAAACAATTCCACATTCTCTACATAAAACGTAGTTCGAATAACCCCTTCTGTTTAGAAGAATCATTATTTGTTCTTTTTTTTGTATTCTATCTTTTATTTTTTCTATAGACTTTCTAGATAATAAGCTATGTCCTTTTTTTAATTCGTCTTTCATATCAATTATATCTACATGTGGTAATTCTTTTTTATTTATTCTTTCTAACAATTCAATTAGATTATATTTATTTGTTTTTGCTCTTGCATAGCTCTCAAGAGATGGCGTTGCACTACCTAAAATTAGTTTAGAATCATGTTTCTTACATCTTTCTATTGCGATATCTATTGTGTTGTATCTAGGATTATTATCTTGTTTATAAGAAGATTCATGTTCTTCATCTATTATTATTATTCCTAAATTAGAAAAAGGTGCAAAAACTGCACTTCTAGCACCTATTGCAATACTAACTTCACCCCTTTTTATTTTTCTCCATTCATCATATTTTTCCCCATCGTTTAATCCACTATGTAAAACAGCTATATCTCTACCAAATATTTTTCTAAAACGACTAATTAATTGAGTTGTAATAGCTATTTCCGGCACCAACACTATAGCCTGTTTTCCTGATTTTATAACATTTTCTATTAATTTCATATATATTTCTGTTTTACCAGATCCTGTAATCCCTCTTATTAAATGTATTTTATCATCACTTTGTATTACTTTTTTAAAAACCATATCTTGTTTTGAGGTTAATATTTTTGGTTCCTCTTTTTTAGTATTTGTATCTAGTCTATATATTTCTTCCTTTACTTCTTCTACAATATTAAGTTCTAATAATTTATTAAGTGCTTTTTTATTGCTTATTTCACTTTTTTTTATTTTGTTATTTTCCTTTAACTTTTCTATTATATTCCTTTCTGCTCTAGTTTCAACTTCTTTATATTCTTTTATATATATATTTTTTTCTGTTTTTATACCTGTTTTATTTTTGTTGAATTTTAAAGCAGAAGGTAACATAGTTTTATATGCTGTTATTAAAGAACAAAGATATGTTTCACTCATAAATTTTCCTAAATTAATCATTTCATCATTTAAAAGAGGTTCATCATCTATTACTTCTATTATATCTTTTACTTTTAAATCTGAATCAATTTGAACTTTAACCCCCATAATTAAACCTTCTATTTTTGTTCTTCCAAAAGGAACTTTTACTCTACTTCCAATTTGGATTTTATTTTTTATTACAGAAGGAATTGAATAAGTAAACAATTTATCATCAGATAAACTAATTTGTACTAATACATTAACATACATATTATCCCTCCTTATTTGAATTATAACAAAAAAGAACACCTAGATAAAGTGTTCTCCCCTTTTTATTCATATATATTATATTTAATCTATTTACCTTGTTCTCCCTGTTTTGATCCATCCATTTACTATTGTATTTTTACTCCATCTATATTCTGTAACTTGTTCATTTTTATATGTTGGTATAGCATTTTTTTTATCCTCTACAGTAGTTGTTTTATAACATTTTCCTCCTACTTTTGAATAAGTTGGCGGACATACGACTTTTGGATTTTTTCTATCTGTTGTTGTTATTCTACATTTTGTACCAGACAATCTACCTCTATTACAACTATATGTTGGTGTTCTTGTGTCAGTTGTTGTTCTATTACACTTATTGCCACTTAATATGTATCCTGAAGGACAGCTATATGTTGGAGTTTTTGTTGATGTAGATGCTACTGTACAAAGTGAACCGCTTATCATTCCAGTCGAGCATGTTGTTGTTGAATTATCTTTATCTACACCAGATTTAGTACATGTGTTATTTAAACTATTATACTTATAACTACTATCTGCACATTCACGTATAGCGCTTGTAATTTGAGACCTTCTACATTCTTCATATATATAATATTTAGTACTGCATTGTATTCCTATACAACCCGCAAATCCTGAAATCGTTTTTAAATATCTTCTTGTAAATGTACTTGTACTCATTTGTGTTTGTTGTGTTGTATAACTTTTTTCTCCACAAACCCAAGATGTATGACCTGTTACTACTTGTCTAGTCACTACTGTACCAGTTAATGTTATTGGTTTTTCGCATTTTTTAGTTATTTCATTATATGTATAACCAGAACTACACATTTCTGTAGTTGTAGTTATTGTTCTTTTACAATTACCTGTTGATGTATTGAATGTATATTCAGAAGGGCAATTTGTACTAGCGACTACGTTTTGTATAACACTTCTTTCACATGTTTTTTTAGATGTGCTATATGTATAACCAGAAGCACAGTTTATTTTTGCGTTTTCAGTAGTTGATACACTTTTTTCACATTTATTATTGTTTTTATTAAGCGTGTATCCAGTTGGACAAGTAAATGTTGAATTTTTAACATCTTGTTTGTCAGTTGTTTTTATACAAACTGTACCTTCTAGTGTATATCCTGAAGGACATTTATATTTATCAACAACTTGTTTTGTAACTGTTCTTTTAAATTGATGTTCTAACGCTATATCTTTATCTTCATTAGTTAAATCGTCACATCTAGGATCTTTACAAATCTCATAACAGCCAAAATGTTCTATTATATAATCAGTTTTAGTAGAACATGATAAATATACTTTGAATAAATATTCATTTTCCATTTTTACTACTTCTACATATGAATTAGTTGCATCACACAAGTTACCATCTCTATCTACAAAAGGCAATATTATTTTTTTATCAAGCATCTCTCTTAAAGTAATAACTTCTTTGTCTCCTACTTCCTCTGGCAATCTTTCAACAGTAAAATAACTCCTTGCAGCATCTCTCATATTTTTTATGTTTTCAGAAAATATCCTATCATAGAATGTTTCTAATTTCGGCATTGGAAATAACAATATTAATAAAAAACCAAATAACAAAACCAATAAAATCTTTACCGCTATATTTCTCATAAGAGAATTTCTTTCTTCTTCGTACATTATAGGCCCCCCTTTTCGACATAATCGACTTAATGCGCGTTATTATATCACTCATATCACAATTTGTCAAATATTTTATATGTGTCTTTTTTTATATTATGATTAACTTATGATAATGTCTTAAGTATTAACTTTTGAAAATGTCTCAAATTAATATATAATATGTCACCGAGGTGATATTATGAGAAAG
>SKJH01000007.1 GCA_007116005.1 Bacilli bacterium
TCTGAAATAGTATTCTTTTCTAATAGTATATAATCTGTTTCGTTTACCTTTCTTATAATTATGTTGTTTAATTCTGTTTTTAATGCTTTTGTTACTGCTTTTTTTATAAATGTATAAAGAAAATAATTTTTAATTATTGTAAGTGAAATTATCAAACCAAAAACAAATAATATTCCAACAACAATATATACTCCTAAATTTTCAGGTAAAATATTTAAATCATAGTATCCCATATCTATACCTCTTTCTATTATTATATATATTATATCATTATAACTAGATGAAAAGATAGATTTTAATCTATCTTTTCTACTTCTAACCCTACTTCTTGGCCATTAATATTTATTTTATTATTAATATCTTTTTTAGATATGTTAATTGCTAAAGTTTCACTTTTTATAAATTCACTAAAATTATTAACAGCATTTTCAAAATTTTCATCTGCATCATAATATATATTTATTTTATCTAAAACATCATAATTGTTATTTTTTCTCATTTGTTGTACTTTAGATATTAATTCTCTACCTATACCCTCTTCTATTAGACCTTGACTTAAAGTAGTATCTAGTATTATAAAATGATTGTTTTGCATTTGTGCATTATATCCTTCTTTTGCATTTATTCTAATATCAATCGTTTCTTTTGTAATTTCATATTCTTGTTCATCAAGATTAATTTTTATTGTTTCATTATTATCTAATTTATTAACTTCTTCATTAGTTATATTTTTTAAATATTCACTAAACAATTTAATTTTAGGTCCGAATTTTGGTCCCGCAACTTTAAAATTAGGTTTTATTTCGAAATTCATAAAATCATTAAGATTATCTTCAAATACTACATCTTTAACATTTAATTCTTCTATAATTAATTCATCTAGATCTTTAATTATAGTTTTATGTTGTCCATCAATAATCACTTTACTAATAGGTTGTCTAACCTTAATTTTAGACTCCTCTCTTGCATATCTACCAAGACTTATTAATTCCCTCACCAAGTCCATTTTCTCTTCTATATGTTCATTTATTAGGCTTTCATTGTATTTTGGGAAATCTGCTAAATGTACAGATGTTTCATTAGTAAGATTCTGATATATTTCTTCTGATATAAATGGTACTATAGGTGCAATAATTTTTGATAATCCTACTAACACCTCATAAGTAGTATTATATACAGCTTTTTTGTTGTCATCTAATTTATTAGCCCAAAATCTTCTTCTATTTCTTCTTATATACCAATTAGATAAGTCTTCATTAACAAAGTCACTTACACTTCTTACAACTCTAGTTAAATCATACTCTTCATATGCTGTTGTTACATATTTAATAAGTTTATTATACTTAGAAAGTAACCATTTATCTATCTCTTCTCTATCTTCATACGAAACATTAAAAGTTCTAGGATCAACATTATCAGTATTAGCATATAAAGAAAAGAAATTATATGTGTTTTTCAATGTATTAAAGAATTTAGAATGTACTTCTTTAAGTCCTTCTACATCAAAACGAGTTGGAGTCCATACGGGAGATACATATGGTAAGTACCATCTTAACGTATCAGCTCCATATTTTTCAATAAGTTCAAAAGGATTAAGAGCATTTCCTTTTGATTTACTCATTTTTTGTCCAAACTTATCTGTTAACATATCATTTACTAATACATTTTTATATGGACTTTTACCAGTAACAAACGTTGATATTGCAAGTAGAGAATAAAACCATCCTCTTGTTTGATCTATACCTTCAGATATAAAATCTGCTGGGAATTGATTATCAAATAGTTCTTTATTTTCAAATGGATAGTGATATTGTGCAAAAGGCATTGCACCAGAATCAAACCATACATCTATTACTTCAGGCACCCTATTCATGTTAAATCCACATTTAGAGCATTTTATATGTATATTATCAACATAAGGACGATGTAACTCAATATTCTCATCTATTTCTTCAACAGCTTTTTCAACTAATTCAGCTTTTGATCCTATGCTTTCAATATGACCACATTTACATTTCCATAAATTTAAAGGAGTTCCCCAATATCTATTTCTTGATATTGCCCAATCATTAAGATTTTCTAACCAATTATCAAATCTTTTTTCGCCAACATAATCAGGTATCCAATTTATTTTTTTGTTTTCTTCAATCATTTTATCTTTATATTTTGTGACTTCTATATACCAGCTTGGTTTAGCATAATAAAGTAATGGTGTAGAACATCTCCAACAATGAGGATAATTATGTTCCATTTTTTGTTTTTTAAACAACTTATCGTTTCCTTTTAAGTATTTAATTATTTCTAAGTTAGCATCCATAACATTTATCCCATTCCATGGCCCATCAATATATTTCCCATCTTCTCCAACTGGGTTCAATACAGGTAAATTATATTTACGACCAACTTCATAATCATCAGCTCCAAATGCTGGTGCCATATGTACTATACCAGTACCATCTTCCATAGTAACAAAGTTAGCACAAGTTACATAAAATGCTTTTTTATCGACATTTAAAAATGGTAATAATTGTTCATATTCCATATATTCTAAGTCTTTACCAGAATATTCTTCTAATATTTTGTACTCATCACCTAAAACTTGATTTGCAAGTTTTGATCCAATAATAAAATTATATCCTTTGCTTTCAACTTTATAATATAATTCGTTTGGATTAACACATAATGCAACATTTGCAAGTAAAGTCCATGGAGTTGTTGTCCATACAAGGAAGTAGGCATCCTCATCCTTTAATTTCATTGGTACAATAACTGTATCTGTTGAAACTTCTTGATATCCTAACGCTACTTCATGAGACGCTAATCCAGTACCACAACGCGTACAAAAAGGTACAATTTTATGCCCCTCATATAATAATCCTTCTTTAAACATGTTGTTTAATATCCACCATTCTGTTTCAATAAAATTATTATCATAAGTAACATAAGCATTGTCTAAATCAATAAATTGTCCCATTTTTTTAGTATAATCTACAAATGCACTTTCATTTTTAAAAACAGATTCTTTGCATTTTTTATTGAATTCTTCTATACCATATTTATCTATATCAGTTTTAGAAGTAAAACCTAACTCTTTTTCAACTTCAAGTTCAACAGGTAATCCATGCGTATCCCATCCAGCTTTTCTAATCACTTTATATCCTTGCATTGTTTTATATTTACAAAAAGTATCTTTTAATAATTTTGCAAGCATATGATGTAATCCTGGCATACCATTTGCAGTTGCAGGTCCATCATAAAAAACAAAGTTATCCTTATCTTTTCTATTTTCTATACATTTATTTAATATATCGATTTGTTCCCATTTTTCAGAAAACTTGCTTTCTACTTTGCTTACATGTTCTTTTGATAATTCATTAAATATTTTTTTCATAAAAACACCCTCCTAGTTTATTAATTCATATTTTTTTGTACCAAGCTTTAACTCTTCAGCATAAGTCAATCCAGACTCCCAATCTACATTACCATGTATACATTTAAATTTATCATCTATTATATTCTTACTGATTTCTCCTAATAAACTATTTTCAATTATAGGAGCTTTATTTACTAAATCTGCACTCGCCATATCTATAGCAACTGGATCAAATGATGCAGTAATTCCTATGTCTGGAACTATTGGCATATCATTTGCAGGAAAACAATCACAGTTTGGTGAAACATTTGTAATAAAGTTGATATGAAAGTGTTGTTTATCCTTTAAAATACCGTAAGTATATTCTGCAATTTTTTCATTTAGTATTTTGCTTTGATTTTCTTCTTTTTGTAATATAGTGTTTTTAGGACAAACAACTATACATTCTCCACAACCAACGCACTTATTATAGTTTATGATTGCATTTTTTTCAATACTTATAGCCCTTTGATTACAATTTTTTTCAATACTTATAGCCCTTTGATTACAATTTTTTTCGCATAAACCACATGAAATGCATAATTCCCCTTCTATAATAGGTTTTGTTCCAGAGTGCATTTCTAATTTTCCTAATTTAGAACCACAACCCATTCCTAAGTTCTTTAATGCTCCCCCAAATCCTGATTGTTCATGTCCTTTAAAATGATTAAGAGAAATAACAATGTCAGCTTCCATTATTGCAGTTCCTATTTTTACAGTACTACAATGTTTTAAATCAACCTCAATCTCTTTATAATCATTTCCCTTTAATCCATCGGCAATAATTATAGGACAGCCGGTAGTTATAGTATTAAAACCATTTAATTCAGCAGTATTAATATGACTGATTGCATCACTCCTAGTTCCAGAATATAAAGTTGAAGCATCTGTAATAAAAGGATAACCACCTTTTTGTTTAATTATATCTGCAATTATCTTTATATAATTAGGTTTAATGAACGCCAAATTCCCATATTCACCAAAGTGTATTTTTAGTGCTACAAATTTATCTTTGAAATCCATATCCAACATATTACTGTTAAGCAATAATTTTTTAAATTTTACTAACATATTGTTTGAATAATCAACTCTCATATCTGTAAAGTAAACTTTTGATTTTTCCATATTTATTCCTCCTAACAAAAAAAACATCCTTATATAAGGACGTTAATACGCGGTACCACCTTAATTCATAGTTTTCTATGCACTTAATAATTTAACGGTATCCCGTTCTTTCCTACATTATTCAGAAAGAATCATCCAGAGTGATTTATAATTTATATTTTTACCTGTTTACACCAACCACAAGTTCTCTATTAAAAAACAATAAATTATCGTCTCTATCAAATGATTTAAATATTAGTGTTTTCTAAATCATCTACAAGTTCAATTTGTTGTTCTAACATATTTCTTACTCTTTTTTTAAATAATTGTATGTTTTTCTTTAAAACTTCAGCATCATATTGAACTTTTTCTGCCCTTACTAGAGCATCATTTATAATTCTATTAGCATTTTTTCTAGATTCTGATACGATAGATTCCCCTTCTTGTTTAGCTAACTGTCTTAAGCGCTCACCATTTTCCTGAGCTGCAACAATAGAGGTATTAATTGTAGTTTCAAGTGATTTATACCTTTCAATTGTGTGTTTTAAGTCAGATATAATTTTATCTTTTTGTTTAGATTCAGTTATAATTTTATCTATTTGTTTTATGACATCATCTAAAAATAAATTTACTTCTTTTGGATTATATCCACGAAAAGTTTTGTTAAATTTTCTCACACTATCACCTCAGATACTCACTATATTAATTACCATTCAATATCTATATCACTATTATCATGTACTTTTTCTTTTTTTTCTTCTTCAGTAATTTTACCTTGAACACTCATATTTTTTGGTGTGCACAAAAATATTCCACCACCAATTTTTTGTAAGTCTCCTCCTATAGCATAAATTGTACCGCTTAAAAAGTCAATTATTCTTTTTGCTTGATCAGTAGTAACCCTTTTAAGATTAACTACTACTGTATGTCTACTTTTCAAATGATCTGCTATTTGTTGTGATTCTGAATAAGCACGAGGCTCCAATAGTATAAGCTTGCTACCTTCTTTATCAATTCCTTTTAAAGCATCTTCAGTAGATATATTGTAAAACTCATCTTCTGAAGTTATAGTATCATCAGAACCAAATATATTTTTTATTTTAAATGCCATAATTATTTCCTCCAAATCACAAACTTTAGTATATACGTATACATTTTAACATATATTTTAAAAAAATAAAATAATATTTTAGAATAAACCTTCTATTTTTTCAAATTTATCAATATTTATGTTACACGCTGCAGGGATTTTAGGTAATCCTGGCATAGTCATTATTTTTCCAGCGATACAAACAATAAAACCTGCTCCTTTTAACAATCTGATTTCTCTTATATTTATATCAAAATATTTGGGTCTTCCTATTTTTTTTTCATCATCTGAAAAAGAATACTGTGTTTTTGCAATACAAATAGGTAAATTGTCATATTTTAGATCTTTCAATTTATTAATAGTGTCTTCTGCATCTTTTGAATAAACAACATTATCTGCACCATATATTTCTTTAGATATTTTCAATATTTTATCTTTTATTGATAAATTCACATCATATAGTAATTTAAACTTAGATGGTTCATTTTGAATAACTTTCAACACTTTATCAGCTAATTCTAATCCACCATCGGAACCTTTACTACAAACTTCTGATAATGCTACATTAATATTTAAATCCTTACATTTTTGTTTTAAATAATTAATTTCATTTTCTGTATCAGTTGGGAAAATATTTATTGCGACAATGCTTGGTATATTATATATTTTTATATTTTCTAAATGTTTTTCTAAATTTTCAAAACCTTTTTCAATTGCACTTATATTTTCAATGTTTAACTCATCTTTTTTTATTCCACCATGCATTTTTAGTGCTCTAATAGTACAAACAATAACTGCTACATCAGGTTTTAAATTTCCAAATCTACATTTTAAATCGAAAAATTTTTCTGCTCCAAGGTCTGCTCCAAAACCTGCTTCTGTTACAACATAATCTGCTAAATTTAGTGCTGCTTGAGTTGCTATAATACTGTTACAACCATGTGCAATGTTTGCAAAAGGTCCGCCATGAATAAATGCAGGTGTATTTTCTAAAGTTTGTACTAAATTTGGTTTAATAGCATCTTTCATAATAAGAGTCATAGCACCTTCCGCTTTTAAATCATGTACTGTTACAGGTTTATCATCATATGTATAACCAATAATAATTTTTGAAAATCTTTCTTTTAAATCCATTAAATCTTTTGATAAACATAATATAGCCATTATTTCAGATGCTACAGTTATATCAAAACCCGTTTCTCTTTTAATACCATTATTATTTCCTAATCCAATTGTAATTTCTCTTAATGCTCTATCGTTTAAATCTATTACTCTTTTCCAAGTTATTTTGTTTGGATCTATATTTAAGGGATTACCTTGATAAATGGAATTATCAATCATTGCTGATAATAAATTGTGAGCAGTTGTTATAGCGTGTATATCACCAGTAAAATGTAAGTTTATATCTTCCATCGGAACAACTTGTGAATATCCCCCACCACAAGCTCCTCCTTTCATACCGAAAGAAGGACCAAGAGAAGGCTCTCTTAAACATAAAATAGTTTTTTTATTTAATTTTGTTAAAGAATCTGCTAAACCTATACTAGTTGTTGTTTTTCCCTCACCTGCTCTTGTCGGATTTATAGCTGTAACTAAAATTAGTTTACCTTTATTATTATTTTTTTTAACATTATTTAATATAATTTTAGCTTTATATTTCCCATATAATTCAATATCATCATGTGAAAGGCCTATTTTTTCTGCAATTTCAACAATTTCTTTCATCTTGGCATTCTGTGCTATTTCTATATCACTTAATAATTTCATTTTATCACGCTCCTATAAAAGTATAATAAGTTTAAAAGATTAATTTTATGCAATATATTATACCATATAAAACTCTTTCTTTTATATAATATATGATTATTGATGGGTGTTGATAGTATTATTTAATAATTTTATTACCTCTTCTTTACCATTTAATAAATGAGATATAGATTCTTTTTGATTTAAAGTATTTATAATTTTTCCTAAAAAATTGGAACAATCAACAATTTCAATCCAAGGTTTATTTTTTTGTGAATCTAATATATATGATAAGTTGGTAGTATATAACTTATCAAATAATCCGCTTTCATAAGCTTTATTAAAATTGTCACCACCATTTGTAAATAACGAAAAAGTTGCAATTAAATATACTTTATTTGCTTTTCTTTTTTTTAATTCATGAGCAACCTCAATCATAGAATCACCAGATGATATCATATCGTCTACTACTATAATGTTTTTCCCCTCAATTTCACTACCTAAATATTCATGCGCAATTATAGGATTTTTACCATCAATTACTTTTGATAAATCTCTTCTTTTATAAAACATACCCACATTAGTTTTTAATATATCAGAATAATATCTTGCTCTATCCATAGCACCAGTATCTGGACTAACAACAAGAATGTTATTAAAATCTATTTTTTCTTTTTTTATAAAGTGTTTAAGTACTACATTTGTAGGATAAAAAATTTCAAAAGGTGAACAAGGAATAGCGTTTTGTACACTTGGATCATGTGCATCAAATGTAATAATATTTTTAACTCCTATTTTTTCTAATTCCTGTAAAGCTAAAGCACAATCTAAAGATTCCCTTCCTTTTCTTTTGTGTTGTCTAGATGCATACAGCAAAGGTGTAATAACAGTAATAGAATTAGCGTGACTACGAATTGCAGAAATTACTCTTTTAATATCTTGAAAATGTTCATCTGGTCCAATATGAGTAGTATATCCATACATTTCATATGTAGAACTATGATTTCCAACATCCGAAATAATATATACATCTTTATTTCTTATAGTTTCTTTAATAACTATTTTACCTTCACCGTTATTAAACCTATTTTCTATTATAGGAACAATATAACTTTTTGTTGTTTTTCTTTCCTTTCTTATAGTTTGATCTACTTTTTTTCCAAAATCATGGCAATTATTCATTACAATTAGTCTTAATGAATCATCTTCAATTAATTTCATATATACCTCCAAAATTAATTTTTATTTTATTACCTATATATATCTTATCATGTAAACTAAAAACTATAAATAGAATTTATACAATTAATTTAAAACAATTTTTAATACTGGTATTGTTGAGTATAATTTATGTGTAGAAGAAGAAGTGTTTTTTATAATATTAATATAAGTGGCATTATTTAATGGCTTTTCTAAATTAATGTCCTCTATATTAGTTATTACAATTTTAAACACTTTCAATTTATCCTTATCAGAAAAAATAGAATAAATTGAACTATTGTTTAAATCTATAGTTATTTTATCTTCATTAACAATATAACTTGTTATTGTTTTGTCTTTATATATTAAAGATAATGAATATTGTTTTATGTCTAAATTATTATTAATTTCTATTGTGACTGTTTTATACATACCTTTATAATTATTACTTTCTTTATTACATTTTCCTAATATAGATAATACTACAATCAATATAATAATTATTTTCATATTGCCTCCTATTATTCATTATTTTGTATTTATAGAAAGTAAATATTCAAAAAAAAACAATTTACAACAAGGTAAATTATTTTTTAGAATTTGATTTTATTATAGATGTATTTGATAAAATTCCATTAGGTATGAATATAATTTTATTATCAACTGTAGTTAATTCAGTATATAAAATTTGAATAGATTTAACCGTTCCTTCCATACCAACACATTGGATATAATCTCCCACTTTAAATGGTCTAATTGTTAATAATAATACTCCACCTGCAAAATTAGATAATGATCCTTGAAATGCAAGACCAATAGCAAATCCAGCGGATGCAATAAAAGCAACAAAAGATGTTGTATCAATTCCTAATATTGAAATAATAGAAATTACTAATGCTATTTTTAATCCTGTTGTTATAATTGACGCAATAAAAGGAGTTAGTGTATTATCAACCTTGTTCTTTTTAAGATATTTATTTAATTTCTTATTAATTAATTTTATAATATATAACCCTATTATAAGAACAAATATACTAATTACAATATTTCTAATTATAGGTATAAAAAATTCTAAAATTTCTTCCATATTTATAGCACCTCTTTTTTAGTATACAATAAATTAAAAATAAAAGAAATAAAAATATTGTTTTTTTTAAATTTCTGGATTTAACACCTCTGCTATATCATCTGGTCCTTCATCATCGTTGTTATTTTTTGGTCCTGTTAAAATTACAAATAACGCTAAAATAGCAGCAATTGCAGCTATTTGTGCTACTAATAATTGAGTGTCTGCAGCAGATATATGTTTTCCTTCTGCTTGTGATATATCTTTGTTTTTTTGACTAATATATAAAAACACAATTGTTAAACCAACAACAACGAATTTATTAAATAACATCAAAAATCTCGATTGATGTTTTTCGAATAATCCTTTATCCTCCCATACTATTTTTTTTTGATTATATGTTAATACCATAGATAAAAATAAAGCACCAATTAATATAATAATGGTAATCATTTGGAGATCTAATAATTTAGATTTTTCCATTTTTATTTCTTGTTCCATATTAAATTATATTTGAAGTTAATAAGTTCTATTACTTAAAAAAAGTATCTATTTTAAACAGATACTTTGGGTTCTATAATATTATCTAATTCTTCAACAGACCATTCAGAAAAGTGAAAATCTTTTATTTGCTGTTTTGTATTTTTGTATGGTTGTAATTTAAATTTAGATTTATCTTTTATGTAAGACATTATTTCTAAAATATCTTCTTTTGAATGCATGGTTTTGTTTACTGTTGTCCTAAATTCATAATTTATATTACTGTTCTGTATTATTTTAATACTGTTTTTTATATTATCCAAAGCAATTGATTTATCAATTGTATTATAATATTTTGTAAATGTATTTTTAATATCCATAGCAATAAAATCTATTAAGTTATTGTCTATAATTTTTTTTATTAATGCCGGGTTACTACCATTTGTATCTAATTTAACTTTATATCCTAAATCTTTTATTTTTTTTATAAAATCTATTAATTTATATCCATAAATAGTAGGTTCTCCCCCTGTAATTGTTACAGAATCAATCAGTTTTTTTCTATCATCAAGCATACTTAGTATTTCATCATTACTATAAGTAGAAGTGTTTTTATTTACAATATCCTTATTGTGACAATATGGACAATTAAAATTGCAACCACCAGTAAAAACTACAAATGAAAGTTCTCCTGGATAATCAATTAATGAATTTGGATTTATTCCATATATCATATATTTATACCGTTTCTAATACATATTCTTTTCTTTCTTGATATTCTTCACTTTTCCCTTTATTAAATGCTTGTACAGGTCTATAAAATCCTACAACCCTTGTCCAAACTTCTGTATCTTTGCCGCACTTAGGGCATTTAAATTGTTCACCTTCTAAATACCCATGATCATCACAAGTTGAAAAGGTTGGTGTAATTGATAAATAAGGTAATTCATAATTCTCAAAAACATTTTTTATTAATTTTTTAGTAACATTAGGATCACTTATTTTTTCACCTAAATAAGCATGTAATACTGTACCACCAGTATACTTAGATTGTAGTGAATCTTGTAATCTTAAAACTTCAAATAAATCTGTTGTATAGTTAACTGGTAATTGAGAACTATTAGTATAATAAGGTTCATTTTCCCCAGCAGTTAAAATATCAGGGTAATATTTTTTGTCAGTTCTAGCTAACCTATAAGATGTTCCTTCAGCTGGAGTTGCTTCTAAGTTATATAAATCTCCATTTTTTTGATAATCTTGAATAACATCTCTCATGAAATCTAAAACTTCATTAGCTAATTTTTGACCCTTCGTTGTTGTTAGGTTTTCTTTATCTTGATAGAAATTTCTAATACATTCATTCATACCATTTATACCAATAGTATTAAAATGATTTTTCCAATATTCACCGAAACGCTGATATACTTCACTCAAATAATATCTACTATATGGATATAGACCACTATGAGTATTTTTTTCTATTATTTTTCTTCTAGTTTCTAATACACTTTTACACATATCCATTAATCTTTTTAAATTATCATAGAATTCTTCTTTGTTTTTATATAGATAACCTAATCTAGCAAGGTTTATAGTAACAACACCAATACTACCAGTTAATGGATTTGCTCCAAATAATCCGCCTCCTCTTTTTCTTAATTCTCTATTATCAAGACGTAATCTACAACACATACTTCTAGCGTCTTCTGGATTCATATCACTATTAACATAATTAGCAAAATAAGGAATCCCATATTTACTAGTCATATTCATAATATCGTCTACAACTTCATTATCCCAATCAAAATCTTTTGTTATATTATAAGTTGGAATTGGGAAAGTAAATATTCTACCACTAGCATCACCTTCTGTCATAACTTCACAAAAAGCCTTATTTACCATATTCATTTCTTCTTGAAATTCTCCGTATGTTTCTTTCATATGTTTACCGCCAATAATAACTGGTTTCTCTTTATATAAAGGTGAAACATTTAAATCCATTGTAATATTAACAAATGGAGTTTGAAATCCTACACGTGTTGGAACACTTAAATTAAATATAAATTCTTGTATACATTGTTTTACATCTTTATAAGAAAGTTTATCATACCTAACAAATGGTGCAATTAATGTATCAAAATTAGAAACAGCTTGTGCTCCAGCGGCCTCACCTTGTAATGTATAAAAAAAGTTAACTAATTGCCCTAATGCAGTTTTTAAATGTTTTGCTGGTTTTGTTTGTGCTTTATTTTTTACACCACCAAATCCTTTTAATAATAAAGCCTCCAGATCCCAGCCGCAACAATATGTTGATAATAAACCTAAATCATGAATATGTATACTCCCACTTTCATGAGCTTGTTTTTGTTCAGTTGAGAATATATGATTTAACCAATAATTTTTGGTTATCTCAGTTACTACATAATTATTTAAACCCTGTAATGAGTAATCCATATTTGCATTTTCTTTTACTTGCCAATCATCTTCAGACATATAATTCTTAATCATTTTATCGATACTAATAACCGTTGTTTTATCTTGTCTCATTTGAGACCTTTGATGTCTATATCTAATATAACTTCTAGCCACATCTGTCATACCAAGTTGCATTAAAGTTTCTTCTACTTTATCTTGAACTTCTTCAAGTCCAATTACAGTTTCTTCTCTTTGATTGAGTTTAAAAACAACTACATTAGTAGCTAATTTAGCTTCTTCCTTAGCTTTTTCTTCTGATAATTCTCTTGTACTAATTATTGCTTTATAGATAGCCTTTTCAATTTTAACACTATCAAACTTTTGTTTCCTACCTGATCTTTTAATAATAGTTTCAATCATAAATATTACCTCCATACACTTTTTATTGTTGTGAAAACATTATAACACAAATTATAAACAAATGTTCGTATTTTACATAAGAAAAAATCACATTTATTTGTGATTATTCTTCAAACCATTGTAATTACTATATTATTTTAATTAATTTATTTTTTTGTAAAATATTGTATATTGTAAACTAAGAGATATATATACTTTCTCCTTTTTTAAGTCTTATTGCATATAATCCGTCTTTTTTACATTCAAAGATATTTTCGATTTTTTTATTTTTTATTGAATTATAATTATCATCAACAATATCTATATGTCTATCATTATCTAATACTTCTATCCATCTACCATTTTTTAATGATGCTACAAAACCAATTGAATTTCTGTTTGTATTAATTTTATACCAAGTATATTTATTATCATTTATTTCATCTAAAACAGTATATATTTCCCCTTTATATACATTACCTATATTATTAGAATTAACAGTATATTTTTCTCTTATATTAATTATATCTGCAATTATTTTAATTTGTTTTTGATTATTATTTATTTCATTACTTTGAGGTATATAATTTACAATTAAATCTCCAACAGCATAACTTCTTGGATTTATAAAATTATAATTTTCATCTCTAACTTCAAAATGTATATGTGAACCATATGTGATATCAGTTACAGGTTTGTTAGATAATACTAAACCTGTATTTCCTTGTTTTCCTATTATGGTATTACTATCAATAATATCCCCTATTTTTACTAAAACAGCATCTAAATGAGTAATTCTAAAATGTTTTTTTTCATTATCAAAAAAGGTTTCTAACCATACTTCATTACCTCCAAGTTCATTATGATGATATCTAACTTTATTTCCTGTTATAGATATACAATTATAATAATTACCATCTCTCCATTTATTCACATTCTTTAAAAAATCATTATAATTTATTGTGTGTTCATGTGATTTGTATTTATCTACTATACTAATAACTTTCGCAGTACCAAATATTTTCACATCTGATAAATGTTCTCCAGCATAATCTTCTGCTTCATATTGATGATTTTCAAAACTTTGTGTTATCCCCCTTCTGCTCCCTAATATTTTCATAATCCCTCCTAATTTCATTTTCTAGTGGAACTTTAATAAATTCCTCACTACTATTTAATGATAGAGGAGTATAATTTATTATTGTTTGTTTTTTCAATATTTGATAAATTGAGGGGGCACCAATAAAACTGAATAATGAAACCCAAATAGAATCAATAAGATCAATTTTAAAAAAATAAGACGAGAAAAAATATCCAAGAACAAATGATAATATTAAATTAATTATCCATATATGCCAATCTTTGTTTATCAAACTTAACTTTTTTATTTTTTGTATTAATGCCATCAAGAAAATACTAAAAGTTACACTAATCATTAAAAGATTCATTAATTTATCAGTAATAAATATTTCCATAAATCAAAATCACTTCCCTATTATTTTATATTCTTTTTTTATTTTTTTGTATAATTTAAACACATAAAAAAACTTTAGATATTAAATTCTAAAGTTTTTTTTCTTTATTTCTTTTATAATGATACATATATTGAATTACTATTCCAGAATATTTATCATATTTTTGTTCTATAATTTTTTTAATTTCATTAGCATCATCAGTATCATATAATTCTTTCATTCTTTTTTTTACCCATGTATCTATAGGAAATACGTCATATTTAGAATATGCAAATAGAAGTATGCATGACGCAACTTTTAAGCCAATGCCTTTATATTGTGTTAAATAATTAATAGCATCCTTAGTATTCATTTCATGTATTTTTTCAAGGTCAATTTCACATGAATTAACTTTATAAATCATTTCATATACATATTTTGATCTAAATCCTAATTTCATTTCCTTCAATTCTTCTAAAGTAATAGATTTTAATGCATTGCTATTAGGAAACAAATAATATTCTTTGTTTTTCCAAATAATTTTCTCGCCATATTTAACAGATAATAAATCAACACTTTTTTTTATATTTGATACATTATTATTGGCACTAATTATAAATGATATTATGGTTTCAAATTTATAAGATTTAAATATCTTAAAACCTTTACATTCATTAATAATAGATTCTAAACTACTATCCATTTCAATTAATCTTTGATTATAAATATTATAATCAGTATCAAGGTCAAAAAAACTTATAACAACTTTTTCAAGATTATTTTCTACATTGGAATTAACAAATAATAGGTTACCTTCTTGTTTTATATTTATTATTCTATCATTTAACGGTAATGTATATGAATTATCAAATTCTTTTTCATATCTAAATATTTGACCACTTGTAATAGAATCATTCAAATTAAAATTATTCACCTTAATTTCTATAATATACATCACCTTCTTTTTTACTTGTATTATCTGTTCTTTTTATATTATTATTGTTCCAATGAAAAACAAGTTATGAACTAATTTTAAATATTACCTATGCATTACTTTAACATAATGTTTTATATCTGGGCCAGTTCCTAGTATAGTAATAGGAATACCTAATTCTTTTTCTAACCAACACAAATATTCTTCTTGATATTTTTCTAGATATATATCATCATATTTTCCTGATAGATATTGATACTGAACGCCTAAATGCTGAAAAAAGTTCAAATATAAATTAGTTGGTGTATTTATTTCTATATTTTTTTTTAATTGAACTATATCTATATCAAAAATTCTTCTTTCTTTTTTGGTTACAGTAGTATATTCAGTAAAATCAGTATCTATCATATCAGCATAACTATCAATATCATTTTCATCTATAACTTTTGGATATTGTCCTAAAAAAGCACCAACATTTATTTGATCCCAAGTTAGTTCTTGAGAGTTACCATAATCTCCACTATATATTTTTTTTCCTATATTTGTTGAGTTACTAATTCTTATAGGGAACGGTCTAATTACCATTATAACTTCCTTTAATCTCATTGGAGATATTCCAGAATCAGAAAGCATTTGTGCAACTGATACTGGTCTGCTAGTAACGTGAGGGAAATGACCACTATGATTTATATCTAAATCACATCCTTGTGATCCTTCTAATAAAATTCGTTTTGATTCATTAAGAAACTGCATTAATTTTTGGTGATAATTAGAGTCTGACTTTATTCCTTTGTAGCTATCAAAAAACTTAATCTTTGGATCTCTCATTATTTTTTCAGATAAACAAGCACCGCCACCTTTAAAAGTAGAACCACTCCTTAGCCTCTTTTTTTCTTCTTGAATATGTCTATCTTCAATAATTGGAACCATAGGATGAACAATAATTTCTCTACCATCTAAAATATCTTTATTGGTTTCAAATTCTTGTTCAAGAACATTCATATCAATTATTGAACCAGCACCTATAAATAATTTAGTATTAGGATTTATTGAAGATACAGGAATATGTCTAAAAACGCGTTTGATTCCATTAGCGCAAAAAGTATGTCCAGCATTCGGCATAGTATTTGCAATTGCAACATCAACATTGTTTTCTATAGCAAATTGACCAATGACTTTACCTTTTCCACAACTTCCGGCTTGACCATCGATAATTGCAAAAACATTCTTTCTCATTAGTATTCCCCCTTGACTAACAACTATTTTATCATATTTTATTTTATATTCAATAATATTTTTCTAATAATCACAAATTATTTATTGTTATTCCAGATGTTTGATAATGGATTGTCAATACTTTTTTAGACAGTTTTTATCCGAAAGCTTTTAAGTGTTTAATAACTTATAATTAACTGGGGTTTCATAATTTAATGAACTATGAATTCTAATGTTATTATACCAA
>SKJH01000095.1 GCA_007116005.1 Bacilli bacterium
GCGGCCTTTGCAGCACCTGCAGCTACTACGGTTGTTGAAACCGGTTCAACTGCCCTAAGCACTCTTACAATATTATTACATTCATCTATTGCTTGTCCAAAGTTTTCAGCTCTTCTTGAAATAAAAATTAAAACAAGAGAAAAAAAGATAAAAACATTTATAAATGATTTATTTATCCTAATATTTAATATCTTCTCTTCAATTGTTTCAATACTTTTTTTCATTTTAGATATCATAAAACTTCACACCTTTATTTATGTTGTTTTATCTGTGATTATAATCCTCCACCACTACCAAACGAATCAAGTTCTTCTGGTGTTACTACCACTTCTATCCTCATTCTTCTATTACCACATACAAATAAAGCTTCACCTTGACTATATCTTTTTATACTTTCTTTTTCATTATCATTTAAATCTATTAACAACGATAGATCTTCAACCGCTTGTTTTTTAAGTCCCATAGCCATATAATACGATGCATTATCAAATATTGCTTTTCCTTGAGTTATAACAGCAGGATCACAGAAATCACTAGGTTGTTGGGTGATTATTATTGTACCAGTATTATATTTACGTGCACGTCTTTGAACTTGTGCTAAAAATTCAGCACCTAATGTATTGCTAGAACCTAATAATACATGAGCTTCATCAACTGATAATATTGTATTTACAGACTTATCAAGACATAATCCCCATGCATACTTTAATATATTAAAGAATAATGCATTTCTAACGTTTGTCTCAGCATTCATAAGTTCTTTTATATTAAATACAATAAAATCTGTTGTACCATCTATAGTAGTTGTACCATCAAAATAAAATTTTAATTCTTTTGTTAAAGGCCTAATTTTCATTTCTAATTTTTCCATTATATCCTGTTCGTGTGTTTTATCCATATATTGAGATAACTTACCTTTTATAGTTGCATAAACATCAGAAAAAGTTGGATAATCAGATGGTTTAAATTTAGTAAAGTCACTATTAAAATCTATTCCAAACCTTTTATAAGTATCTTGTACTACTTCACTAAACATAGTAAGAACATCTTCTCCTATATTAGGATCATAATACCTCATAAATGCTTTTAAAAATTGTAGTGATTTAGTTAAAACTGTATAACCTAAACCTTGACTCAGTTCCTCTTCATCAGCATCAAGTATTATCTCAAGCGGGTTAACCATTCCAAATTCTCCGCCTTTTCCTAAATCAACGAAATTGCCGCCATACATCTTAGTCATCTCTGATATTTCACCTTCTGGATCAATAGCAACAATTTGATAACCATTTCTAATATGACTTCTCAACATCAATTTTGCACTAGTACTTTTACCACTACCAGAAGTACCTAATATTATTAAATTTGCATTATTTCTATTATTTTCCTTTTTTATCTGATACAAAAATTGATTAAATAATATTACTCCTCCTGAAAAATCAACACCCAATAAAGTTGATAAACCAGGATCTTTTATACTATCAAATATAAAAGGATACATAGCTGCAATAGTAGGACTAGGTATAGGTGTTCCTATTCTTGATTCAATATCTTGTTTAGGAAATACAGGAATTATAGACTTTAATACTTTTTCTTGTTCAAACCTTAATGGTATTGCTCTAAGTCCCATAGCTTCTAAATAATTTTTAACGTTTACCTTTTTTAGCTCCAAGTCCTCTTTTGTCTTTGCAGTTATCATAATATGCATTTGAAAATCAAAAATTCTAGATTGAGTAGCCGCTAACTGGCTAATAAAATACTCAAGAGACTCTAAATCTTGTCTTATTCTTTCTTTTACAGTTTTATCTTTTTCTTCTTGATATTTAGCCCTTAAATCAGAAATTTGTTTATTTACCATTTTTGCAAGACTAGCATAAGGTACAGGTATATGTTTTATTACGACTTTTATTCCAGACATATTTGTTAGTGAAGATAAATATCCTGTTGTAATAAATCTAGGATATGATATAACCGTCAAAATTGTAGCATAATTATCACTAATTACAAATTCACTTGCTTTAAACTCTAGTCCTTTTGGAGCTATCTGTGTTTTTAGATTCATGCAGCCATCACCGTCCCAAACTCAGTAGTCATACCACTATTAAAAAAATTATCTAATAAAACCCTTAAATCATCATTTGAGGTTTGTGAACAATTAAGTCCACAAGCACTTAAATTATTAATTAAATTCCTTATCCTTTTTTGAATAATATCAGGTTTTTTTTCTTTAAACAACAAAAAATACTCAGTATCAACTACATTATTATTCATAAACATATTACCTTTATTTATATCATCAGTAATTATTTTTTTAATTTGTGGTTTATTAACACTATTAAATAATAATTGTAATTGAGATAAATATAGAGATATATCAACTGGCCTATCAGCTGCAATAATCCAAAAATCAAAATCTATAGTATTATAGAAATTTTTCAAACTATTAATGATATTTGTTTGAGAATCCTCGTCTAATATAAATATGTTTCTTGGAATTATTTTTATTCCTGTAACTTTTTCATTATTATCAAGCACTATAGTTCCATTAGTTATTGCTTTAACTGTAAGCCATCCTTCTGCGCTTTTATTAATTTTTTTCGTTTGTTGACTCATAAAAACACCAACCTTTCCACTTATATATTCTTTGATTCATTAAGAAACTAAACATAGAGTTAACAAATGTAATTACATTATGATAATTTGGTATCGGTAACACCAAGAAACTACATATTAATCCTGGTAATAATACTATTATTACTCCAATTAAACTAGTTGTTTCAACAATTAATAACAATATTATAGATATAAAAACACCACTACCAAATAAAATTAAATCAAACAGTGTAAATAAACTCAATATTAAGTGTCCCCTTTTAGTGTTAGCTGGTATCAAAAACTCATTATCCACTATATATCACACCTTCCCTTTTATTCTTTATTCTCGTCTATATCTTCATTTTTGTTTTTATTTGTTCTTCTAAGAGTTGATAAATCAATCATATCATCATCAAAGACATCATATTCTATGTTTTTTTCAATAGGTTTTTCAACGGTTGTTTTAGTTGTTGTTTGTGTACCCTTATTGTGTTTTTCAACAAGTATGCTCACTTCATCAGCAGTTATAGTTGCATTAACATCAAGTTTTCTACCTTTATCTTCTGCTCTATCTATACTTTTATATATTTCTTTTTGTCTATCATTACGAGGATCTTCAAAGTGATATTTTAATGATTTTTCTAGATCTTTTAAATCTTTAGAACTTAAATCCAACTTATCTTCAAGAACTTTAGCATGTTTTTCTGCAGTTATTTTTTCTTCAACAGTGGTTGCTAAAGCAACTTTTCTGTTTGCATCTCTAACTTTTCTCTGTAATATTTTATTTCTTGTACCTTCAACTGTAACTTTTGACACTAAATTCGAAGTATCTTTATCTAGAATTCCATTATATCCTTCTACTTTAGCATAAGCTTTTGATAACATTTTTGCATCTGCATCTTCAATAACATTAACTCCATCATTAGATAAATCTTGTAACATATCATTTACATTTTTCTTATTTTGACCATTATTATTAATTGCACTTTCATTAAACTTATCAAAGTTTTTATCTGCAGCCTTAGCTCCCGCATCAAATTTAACGGTATCTTTTTTTCTTTCAGCTTCACTTTTATATCCAAAATATTTTTGTGCAGTTTCATTACCAGAACCCATAGTTTTTAAATAGTCCATAGTTTTTCCACCATAAGCAGCATTTCCACCTTTATTAAAACCTGACCAACCACCACGCACAGCACCGTGTAAAGGATTAAAACCGTGTTTTTTAGCAGAATATCCACCAGTAGCAGCACCTACTGTAGCAGAAAGCGCTCCTCCCATTAAACCTCTAAGAAGTGATGAACCAAATTTTTCATCTTTACTTTTGCCTTTGTAACCGAAAATGTTTTCAAACATCTTAGGAGCCGTTTTTATGAATGTTAATAATGCCAGCATATAAAATAATCTTACAAATGGATTCCACGATCCAAATATACTAACCGAGCCTTCTGCAAAATCTTGTGCAGTTATATAACTAAATTCTACACTATATAACAAAAGTGCAACAAACGATAAGGACACTAACCTTGCAAACAATGAAAAATAAGTCTTAAGAACTTCCTGAGTCCATTTTTTAAATATTCCAGATTTTCCAGAATTAGGATCAATATATGAAACAATTGCTATTGGAGATATTACTTGTAATACAAACAATTTAATAGAACGATATGCAATATCAATTGCTAACGATATAAACAACCATAATGTATACAATCCTGCTATAGTAGAAAGACCAAACAAATAAGTATATCCAAAAATAGGCAAAGGGATAGGAATGTTAAGGTTAATAAAGAAAAAACTAGTTGTTCTATCCATAGGCATTAATAAATCTGGAGCCAAAGCAAGCAGTTTCAGAATATTAGGTCCTTGTTGTTGATCAATTGCATTTTGATAATTTTCTACATGGCGTCCTTGATTAAGGTTTGCAGGTGTTGGCATAAAAAACACAGAAAAAACTCCTCCTGATACATAAGAACCAAGATTATTAAAAAGTGAAGGGCCAGAATAATTAGGTCTTACAATTTTTTCTAACAGCCCTTGATCTATGACTTCTTTTTGTAATTTCATAGCTTGATCAAAAATAAAAGGTACAGCTGCAATCAAAATAATTGTTATAATAATATTCGTGAAAATTTTAGCTGCTCCGCGTTCTTTATCTTGTATTTTATCAGGGTCCGCTAACATGGTTAACAACGAAAAGGCCACCCTAAATAGCATAACTATTGCTAATAAACCATAAATGTTCCTTGAAACGTGGAGTATTATTTCAGCTTGTTTATCTAAAGCAATTGGTAAATCAATCAAAGCAATTGCAAAAGAATAAACGATTGGAATAAGAAGATATATAAATGAATCCAACAAAAAAAACAAAGGACGCAATAAAATTGAGATTGGTTCCATCCAAGCGCCTATAGCAAAAATTAAATTTAAGTAGTCAGCCACTACAGCATGTTGAACCGTCGCTAAATCTAATATATTTATCATACACATACCATCCTTATAATGTTGTTTGTTTTTTCATTTTCTTTATAAGTATATCATATATTGAGTATTTAATAAATAGTTTTATTAGCAAAAAAAAAGAGTATTACATACTCTAAACATTTATTTTTTCAACATACTGTGAATTTGAAGCTAGGTCTCCAGAACTAAAATCATGTTCCCAACATTCTCTCCAGTCTTCTCCACCAACTAAACCAGTTACCAATCTTACTAAAACAACTAATAAGAATACAGCCACAGCTGCTATAGCTCTTTTCATAAGTAAAGTAGTAGCAGATTTAATTTCCTTTTCATCTCCAGCCATTACTGCTTTACCTAAATCAATAGAACCAAATATAACCAATAACACCGGTATAATTATTTGTATAAGCGTGAAAATTGTTTTAAGAAACGATACAATAATTTTTAAATTTTCATCATTACATAAATTATTATTCAACAAATATATCATATTTAACGTCCTCCTTCATCTATAAGAAAATAATATATTAATTTGATATGTTTGTCAACCTTTAAAACTAAAGATATCAAATATTTTTTGTTGTTTTTTAACAAAAAAACAAATACATCAATTAAAACTTTATAATTTAATCTTATTAACATAAAAATGTATTAAATTATATTAATTAAAATTAAAGTTTAAAAAGTCCAAACATTTTTTTTTCTTTAACATCATTATCTATACTTCTTTGATTAGAAAATCCAAGTTTTATTAATAAATTAGCTAATTCTTTACTTAAAACTCTATCATTTAATGGAGGAACATTACAAAAAACTTTTGTCCTTGCTTCCATTTCAAAATCCATTATATCTTTAGTACTAAGTAAACTTTTATTTAAAACTATTTTTTTTCCTGACATTTTACTAAAAACATCTTTATTCCTTTTCATAAGTTTATTCAATTTTATAATAGAAGGTTCTAACAAATATAAAACATCATTACAAGCATCCTCATTATTACTAGTATTAAGATCTATAAGTATAATGTCAAATCCTTCTGCATCTTTTAATAAATGCTTTCCTAAATCAGCGCTTGTTGTAGTTATCATATCTTTATCATTAAAGTACAAAAAATCCCTCTTATCCACTTCAATTGCTAAAACTTTATAATTTAAACTTAATTGTTTTTTTAACATATATATAAGAGTTGTAGCACCCGCTTGCTCAGTTAGGCTTTTCACTCCCAAAATTCTTACCCTTTTTGTTACTACTCTTTGTTCAACCTCCTGAGTTAATGTATCTAATTGATGTATATGGGCAACATCTCTATATGAATTAGGGGTATCTAACAAATATTCAATCCCTTCTTTATTTTGGGTAAAATTATATATTCCCATTGAAATCAATTTTGAAAGATATGACGCTGATGAACTTTCAGGTGTATCATCTAATAATAATATTATTTTGTTCATATCAAGCGCCATAGATAATTTTTGTAAATTTTTTATATCTTTATAATTCTTTATTGATGTAATATCCAGAATCATTCTTTGATAGAAAAAATTAGAGAACATTGAAATAAGTTGTTCAACTTCGTAACCACCTGTAATTTTTTTAATTATATCTACTTCAAGTGAATCTAACATAGCCTCATATTTATTAGCAATTATAACATTCATTTCTAATTCCCCCCTTCTTATAAAGGTTGTTTATATATTATTCTTGTCTCTCCAGTAATAGGAAAATTTGTTACATTACCAAAAATCGGAAAATCAAAAGATACATATGTTGTTACTTTATAATAATTTCCTCTTGGAGTTTCTATTTTTTCTATACAATAACCGTTTTGACAAGCAGGATCTGTACTAATATTTCTCATACTTGTACCATAATAAGCAATTTCACTAATATACCTATTTATAGGCTCACGCGCATTTTCAACCCCTTCATATGATTCTAACAAATTTATTATTTGGTTCTTCACCCTGAAGGTGATAGAATAATTAATAGTAATTGCCAAAAAACACACATATATAACGATAAAGAACATTACTATCTTTATTAATAGCGCTCCACCAATTGATTCTCTCATTACATATCACCTTCTATTTTTTTTAAATAACACTATCTACTTTCTCAACGTATACAAATGGATCATCAGTTGCATCAGTCCAGCCATCTCTTATTCTTTCCTCAATATCCTCCCAAAAAATAACAAAAAAAGCTAGTATTGCACCAATTGCAATTATTGTTATTACTGTTAAATTTAATTCACCTGTAGCAGCTTTCATAAGAGTCCTCCTTTCTTATTATAATTTCATTATATAACATAAAAAAACGAAACACAATTATTATTTACGTATTTTTACAAAGCAAACATTTGAAACATCGATAACAACAATAATAACATTACTCCACCACCTGTTGCTCCAAGCATTACCAATGTTTTATTTTCCATTGTGTTAAGTCTTTCTTTATATCTTGTTTCTCTTGCTTTATTTTGAAGTGAAGAAACACTTTTAGAAAACATTATTAACTGTTCATGTTTACTTTCTTGAGTTCCCAAGCCTAATCTATATAATAATCTCATCATTCTCATAGAATCAGCCACTGGATACAACTTTGCAAAATCCATATATGGTTCAACGGTTGAATCTCCAGAGTTTATTCTTTCTGTAAGCTCTTTCAAACCAGGTTTGAATATTTCTGGCACACTATTAATAGATTTAGAAAGAGCTACCGGTATTGTATAATGTTGCGCCAAAACTTCTAAACTTTTCAAAAAATAAGGTAATTGTAAATTTATATGATATAAATGTTTTTTATAATGACTTTTCAAACTACGATATGACGATTTAAAAACTAAAAACCCAACAACCAATGACGCTATTATATTTAAAAAATTCAATTGTGATAAAAACAAAAAAATCAAAAATATTATAATTATTATCGAGTTTTTAACTCTTAAATTAAACAATTGTTCTATATTAACATCATCACCATATTTAGCACGTAATAAAAAATCATAATCACTTTCTTTTAACGAATTAAAATATCGTTTATTATCATTAATGAACTTATTTGCATCGATTATTTTATTTTTTTCTAAAATGAATATTAAAATTATAGCCACTAATAGTATTTCCATTATTCAGCACCCACATTCTCATAATAGTATTTTTCTCCATTTACTAAGAAATATGTATTTGTTAATATTATAAGATGTAATATTATTTGTACAACAGTTTGATTTAGTAATTTTAAATACGTATCAATACCTAATAAATACTGAACTAACATTACCATTAAATACAACAATATTCCATATTGTAAAAACGATTTATGAAAAGTAGTTCTATCAATCCTATCTCTATAAACACCTTCTACAAGCATATCAATATCAATTAACATACTTTCCATAGTATCTGCGGTATCTAAAGATCCTTCTTTAGTTATTTGTAAAAACAATTGATGCATATTTCTTACTATATGGTAATCATATTTAGAATTCATATATTCAATAGATTCATCTATTGAACCGTTTTGATAAGATATATCTATCATATATTTCACATCCGATAAAACAGGATCTTCAAGCACACCAGAAGAATACACTCCCTCTAAGGCCTTAACAAAAGATTCAGTAACAGCAAATTCCATTATAGTGTTTGTTGTATAAATTTGAATTTGTTCAAAAACAAATTCACTATATATTTTTTTAAATCTTAAATATGTTAAATACGGTATTATAGATACAGCCAGCAGAACATATACAACGCTAATTATAATATTGTAAAAATACAAATAAGAAATTATAAATGCACCACTTGCAAAAACCATCACCTGAACAGAATATTGTGCTGGAGAATATTCAAGGCCTAATTCTTTTACTTTATCCCTTATTTTTTTAAAAGAATATGGCGCAACCCTTTCGTAAACAGCACTTACTTGTTTAGTTATAAATTTATAAGTTTTCTCACCTGTGTTTTTTCTATATATAACTATAAAAAACACCAAAAATAGAATTATTAAAAATTCCATCACATCACCAGCTTTCTATTCTAAAATTTCTACATTTTTATGAGAAACAGAATTTTCAGTTGCTTCTTCTTTTTTTATTATAGCATCAGGCTCTACATCTACACCTTGAGCAGATAAATAACTAATTAAATATTTTGAAGGATTGGCTGCATATATTTGTCCACCACCTGTTTTCCTGTAAATAATATTATGTTTTGCTACATTATTCTCATCTACATAAAACTCACAAACTTCTGATATTTCACGAATAAACCTCTTTGTTTCAGCATCCTGATATCCTCTTATATGAACTCCAATTTGTACATATCTATGTATTGATTTTAAAAATTGGTCTATATCTATATTTGTTTCAAGCAAACTATACATACGAGACGGTATTGATTCTGCTTTATCAGAGTGAATTGTAGATAAAATGTTGTGACCAGAAGAAATAGAGTTACGCACTGCCATTACAGCTTCTGCACTACGAACCTCAGATAATAATATCCATCTAGGGTTTTGCCTCATACAAGTAACAAGCACCTCAGAATATGACGCAATATTATTTGTCTTCATTGAAACTATATCACGTTGAGGAAAAATACGATCTAAATGTAATTCTAATGTATCCTCAATTGTTATTAATTTTTCATTAACTTTAGTGTGAGATGCTAAATACTTTACGAATTCTGTTTTCCCACTTCCTGTTTCTCCACTTACAATAATATTACAATGACCATTTACACACTGTATTAAAAAATCATGAACCTCTTTTGTTATATACTTTTCTTCTAATAATTTTTCTTTTTTTAATCTTATCTTAGCGGGGGTTTTACGTACAAGTAAAGCGATTCCGTTTTTTTCAATAGAATCATGAACAAAATTCATACGCAACTCTGCGCTTTCTGCATCCAAGAAAGGACGTGCCATATTAAAAGTTTTTCCCATCATATTAGCACATTGAAAAGCTAATTTTTCTATAACCGCATTATTAACATCCTGTACCTCAGCTCTATATATACCTTTAGATAAAGATTTTATCCATAATTGACCATTGTTACTATAAGAAACATCTGTAATATCATCATCATTTAAATATACACTCAACGGTCCGAAATCAACATTTGTAAATACGTTATCCATTCATATCAGCCCCTTTTTATATTTATGTTAGTCTTCTTCGTAATAATCTTCCGGCTCACTAGCATCAGGCAATTCATCTTCCATAACGAATCCAGTATTAATTTCTATAAAATTTCTTAAAAATTGACTAGTCATTCTAATTTCACCTGGATCTGTGCTGTAAGATTCTGTAGATGGTACTGGTATTAGTTCTGCAGCTACATCTCTAACATTCCTTAAATACAAAGCTTTCCTTAAAAGTATATGTATATCTTCAGGTACCGCAAAAATAATACTACTTGGAGTTCTCCTAGTTTCTGTATCTTCGAACACATGTCTACCCGAATTATCCTTTACAGCTAAAACTTCAACATTTGCTAATAATTTACCAACAATAATTTTACCTTCTTCATTTAAAGCTTTAAGATATATATCGATGTAATTCCCCGGAAAAATCGAATTACCATAAGTAGTATGAATATCAACTGGTAAATTAAATGCAGTAAAACCAACCGGTATATTTACAAAAGCAGAATCCGGAAGTGTAGCAGTAATGCTTTCTTGATAAAACAAACTACCAGCAGGAATCATTGTATTATAATTTGACCAATTACCTATTATCACATTTGCATTTCTAATTATTCTACCTCTTATCATAACAGGAGCAACATCTGTATATCCAATCATATCAGCTGTTATTTTTGTTCTAGGTTGAATTGTTACTTTAGCATATGGTACTCCTGGTATAGGGTTAATTGCCTGCCTAACCCTCCAATTATATCCAAAATACAACACCATAACTATTGCCAATACTCCCAAAATTGTTACAGTGTTCTTATTTGATAAAAATTTTTTTATTTGAAAATTCAAATTTGCCATATAAATCACCCTTTCTTTTTTTTTTAAATTCCTATATATTTATCCTATAAAATAGTATACCATATATTTTTTGTTTAATAAATACTTTTGTATTTAAATAGGCATAAAAAAAACAGATATTTTACAAAAACTCCGTTTTTTTACTTCTAATTATTTTAACACATTTAGACAAATTTAATAATATTATTTTATCAGTCATAAGAATTATCATACAATTATCTAGACGTTTCCACAAAATTTCTTTCGTCAAACAAAAACCCTAAAGGTTTACTTAAATGTAATTTTGAATTCTGGAAACACAAACCCTCACTATATTACCAGAATTTTGCTGTATCTCAGATTCAAATAATACTATATTAATCATTTTCTACAATAATCCCATATTTTTCAAACAATTGAACAATATCTCTTTCCCTCATATTGCTATTACTATAATCAATGTATTCAACAATTCTGTTATTTATAAAAACAAAAATCACTGGAATGTCATTTATATTGCTTAATTCAAATTCATTTGCATCACTAACAAATTGTGAAACAAACCCTCTGGTTTCTACATTTTTTATATCTATATAAACAATATAATCCGACAAATTATGTTTTCTTATAATATTTCTAAATCCTTTCTCAAAATTTCTACAATCCTCATTGTCACTTACACACACATATACAAAAGTATTATGATTTTCTTCAATATAATTTTTAAACTCCTCAGGAGTAATCTCTACAATATATTTAGAAATTACAGCATTACTTAAATTATAATCTTTGTATACCCTGTGCCATCTCAAGGAATAATCAACAACTAATATAGTAACTGCTAATATAATTACTAATATCAAATCTTTTTTTGTAAAATTATATCTTTTTTTCATAAAATCACCCTTTATCATATTAATATTTTAACACATTTAAAAAAGAAAAAATAGTATGGAACGAAAACTATTTTTCTTTTTTAAATATTATAATTAAACCAAATATAAACGATAACATTAACAATATAATTATTATAATTGTATCAATAGTTATTTTTTCTTCTTCAAAATCATTAACTTCTTTTATTACAAATTCATATTTTTCTATTAAATCCTCACTTACAAACTCTTCTACAGTTTCAGTAAGATAAAATAACGATTCTATTTGTTCTAATAAGTCCGTTACCTCCGAATAATTTTCTGACGTTATTTCCTTAGGCAAAGATATAATTTTCTCTTCTATTTCTACTGCTTTAGATAGTAACTTTTCAGTATGAATTTTATCGTTTACTTGTACTTCTATTATTTCTTTTATTTCATTTTCTTTATTTTCTGCTATTATTCTAACTTTAACAGATTCATCTGTATCATTTTTAAATCTAATTTTTACAGTACCACTACATGATGTTGTTAAATTTCCATCAACAAAATCTGCTGTAACTCCATCTATTAAATCTATTACATTCCAAAAAATAGTATTTTGATCAGTATCTCTAGGAACTAATTGATACTCAATTTCTAATACTTCATTATAAGATATACTTTTTTTACTTATTAATTCAATACCTTCTATTTCTATTTCTGATCCACCAGCACTTGATGCATCAACATTTAACAAAGACAAAAACATAACAAAAAACATTAACATACACTTTTTCATATCCAAAATCCCCCACAACTAAATTTATAGCTATTTATTATAACTATAAGGTGAATTTTGTCAAGGTAAAATTGATACAAAAAAAGTCACAATTTTATAAAATTGCACTTTTTTAATATTTTGTTTCTAAAATAGCATTTATTATATTACCTGTTGTTATCTGTACATCATCAAATTCATACATTTCTATTTCGAATCCTGTATCTATTCCTATACTTACTTTTGGAGGCAGTTCATTTACATCATAAAATACTATTTCTCTAGTTCCTGTTCTTCCTACGGATTCAGAAAATCTTCTCAAGAAATTCTCAATGAATTTTTCACGCACTATTTTTATATTTCCTTCACGTCTATAGTATCCTAAATCTAGCGAATCAAACATAGCGGCTTCCGTAACTTCTCTTAACAAATAGTAGTCATGAGTACCTGTGGTTGTAACTGTCTGAATGACACTTAAAGCACTTATCCCCATCAAACCTAACATCACAACTAATACTCCCCACATGGATTCTTTCATATTACTCCCACCTCTCTTTTATTTATTATATCTCCAATTTCCCATAAAAGTTTTTCTAAGCATTGTACTTTCATACGGATTTTCTGGATCAAACGATAAGTAACCATCTATCTGATTCTTATTATATCCCCTTATGGCACTTCTCATTGTAGGAGTTAAAACAACCCTATAAGGATTTGTATCAAATTTATTAATAAGGCTTTCTTCACCTTGCCAATTTGCTCTTGCTTCTCTATTAGGGAACGGATTATTTAATGACACTGGTCTATAATAAAACATTTTGCTTCCATATATATCATTATGCGGATCACCTTCAGGCGGGAATATCCAATTTGTTAATTCATAACTACACAAAAATAGATCTATTTCAAATTTATCATTTGATATCCCCGGAATATTTGGACCTAAATTGTTTAAAGAAAGAGAAAAATCGTATTCACCACTCATTGCAAAAAAATCTGTATAAGAATACCTTCCGTGTGCGTCATATCCAGAACTAGCACTTTTTCTTATTTGACCTGTATACCTTTGAATATAATAATAATTAGAAAAATTATATTCAATATCACCAGTTGACAGTTCCACCCATACGTCTCTATAATTATTTTCATTTTTACCATAATTATCACAATATTTACCATTAAAATTTGAAATATTGTTTGGCAAATTTGTATCATAATTTTTAACATCTAAGGTTTTATCTTCGCAAAACTTAACATAAAAGTTTTTTTCTTCATATAATCTTTGATTAGCAAAACTATTATCACTAGCAACAAGAATTGTATTAGTATCTATATATCTAGTTTGATCAGACAAATTACTAACTTGGATCAAAGGTGAATAACTACTCAAATAATTGTTATTATTTATCCAGTTATCACAAATTCTTCGGTTCTGATTCAATTCACTAATAATACTCTTTTGTCTGTTATGTTCATTTTTTGCCCTTTCAGCTAAGGCTAATTGCGTTCTTATTTTATTTCGAGTGTCACTCCATCTTAGTCTTCTATTATTATTGCAAACATCTAACCTGCAATCATCACTAGTTCTATTATAATCTAATTTAAGACCATTTATTCTGGGACAAGATATTGTTGTTTCACCAGCACAAGGGTGGTGGTTACAAGGATATGTAACAGAAACCCCTGGTATAGGAACAACACAAATCTCGTAACATGTCTCACACTCCTCACAAGAACATGTCAACCCTGTTCTATTGTCAGTGTATGGTGCGGGGCAAGAGGGAACCGAGCTAGTAACAGTATATCTACTACCACAATTCTCAGAAATACTACTAGCTTCTTCTAAATGTTCAATCATTTTTTCATATTCTTCTTGTGCGCTTTCAACTGCTCTATTCATCGCTTCAACCCATTCCACGTTTTTATAAGCTGCCGCACAAGTCCTCATACCCTTCAGTGCTACTGGATAAGCAAATCCCATTCCAGCTTTAACAGAAGGTCGAGATTGGAATCTTACAAAAACACTTTCCTGACAACTTATAGAACAAGCTTGGTTATTAACAACAGTATGTCCATATTGAGTGTCATTCGGTTGTCTTGGATATTTAAATTCTTCTTCTACATCATATTGTGAACATGAATTACTACGAGCAGCTGAATCCGGTTTTTTTAATTCATCACACAAATCCTCATCTTCAGGATATAAGCAACAATAACGACGCAACGCATCATCATAATCACATATACGATTAGGATCCGGTGGTGATGGCGGAGGTGGAGGTGGTATTCGTCTTATAGTTAAATTAGAACCACCACTTGGGTCAACCCATGCCGCTGGCATCCAACTATGCATACCTTCATTTGTAGTAGCAAGACATGTATTAGAATTAAAACCATGTCGTATATTATAGACAGTAAAATCATGATTAGCAGTTGTGTTTCTTACAACTTCTCTCCTAAACACTCTATAATTATCCAAAGTTACGTAAAGTCCTCTTGTGAAACCAGTCCCTGTTGCATCTACAAATTCTTTTTTTTCACAATCATAATGTACAGCACCAAGACTAGGGGACCCTTGTATCCTACCATCCACGATAATATTTTTAACAGTACTAGAATAACCCGTAAATTTAATATTAAAATTTTCTAATCTTTTAATATTTTCCGATACTACCACTTCTTGAATACCTATATTTTGTATTACATAATCAAAACTACGAACATTATCAAAAGTTACTCCAAAAACGGTTTCACTTGTTGAATTTTTTATATGGTTAACCCTAATATTTAAGGTGAGCGAATCGTACTTATCAAGCAAGTCATTCAAAGTATCTATTGATGTAGAAAATTGAAAATGATTATTTACATATATATGTTGTCCTGTATCTTTAATTGCTGAAGCCCTGTCATAAGGAGTGCCTATTTCATGATAATTTGGATAGGTACTTGTTGTATCAAAAAAAGGTTGACTAAAATCTTTAGCAGATGAATTTTTAGATGAATGTTTACTATAATTTAACGAATTAGAAACCATATAAACAACATTACCATTGTTTACAAATTGAAGTTCAAAAGTAGGGCTAATATTGTGCTGTTTATTTCCTGCACTTTGTGAAACAACTGCCCATCCATTTATAATGAAATTATCATTTTTAAAATCAAAATTAGTAATGTCATACACAAATTTATTATTAAAAGCTTTCACATTATCAACATTAAAAAAGAAAAACAATAAAACTAAAAATAATGTAATTAGCAGCTTTTTCACAAAATATCCCCCCTATTTTTAAATTGTATATAAATAATACCACCTGTCCCAAGGAATATTATGGGTACAAATATATATAAATTATAAGTTGAAAGAAAGATAAGTAAATTACTAACAAAATCATAGGATTGTTCAGTCTTTTCATCATCTTCTAAGTCTTCGTCTTTTAAAGATTCAATATAACTATTCATTCTAGACACAAAATCGCCTTCATCTCTAATTACCAAATATATATTACTATGTTTTTGACATAAAGGGCTATTCTCATAACCTTCACATAACGGATGGTTAGAATAATGATTAAAATGCGGTGTTTTAATATATTTTGTTAATATTCTAAAATCCGGACATGATGTTTGTTCTGATGCAAAAAAAGAGACTTTATAATTTTGAGCTGGAATAAAACCTGGAATAGTAGATAATTTTTTCTCATCAGCATACCTTTTTTGCATACTAACATCCGGAAACATTACATAAATATCATCTGAAAAATTTGAAATATGAATATCAAAACCATAATTCCATTCATAAAGCTCTAGTTCATAGTGAAATTTTGTATTTGCAACAACTTCTCTTAACCTCAATTGTTCTTGGTGAGAACACGTTGTTTGAGCAGATACATTTAAAATAATAGGAGTGCACAAAAGCAACCACGAAAATACAAGGCATTTTAACAAAGACATAATATCACCCCTAATGCAATAAGTTTTCTAATAA
>SKJH01000019.1 GCA_007116005.1 Bacilli bacterium
CTGTAAAAAGTTACCGGATAAATTCCATGCTTTTCAATCGTTACTGTAACTCCATTTTCTGAGGCTTCACGCAGAATATTGAGTTTTTGTTCTTTTGTAAAGGTTCTTTTCTTGCTCATAGTGGACAAATTTATGAATGATTAGTGAATATAAATTCATCCAATTAAATTAGGGGGCGTTACATAGTGATAACTTGGCTAATATAATAAAGGTGAAAAAGCATAGAAATTCAATCATAATCGATACAATTCTTACAGGTGCTAGATGTCCCATAAAAACCTTTGTTTGCCTTTTGTACATCCTCTTTACTAAATACAGACCACATTTGCTCCAATTTAGTAGAGTCAATCTATTCGCTACACTGATATACCCGTGATGATACGATTTTAGTGCTTTGAATACGGCTTTTCTGTTATATATCAAGCAACATCTCCATACGGAAAGCCTTAAACGAAGTCAAAAAATATTTTTACACTTTTACCCCAGGTTTTATCTTTTAAAAATTTTGAAGCATTTTCTTTGTCCCATCTAGTAATTTTCAAAGTAAAATCTTTTGAATCAAATAATTCTGCTTTTGGACTAATTGAGACTCCAATTTTATACTTATCAATAAATCTACCATGAAATGTATCATTAAACCCAACTATTGGAAGTTTTGCTGATGCAGCGTTATAACAAGTTAGATTTATAGATAAATCATTGCTTGGTTTCCATATAAAATCGGATAGATATGGCCATTTGTTAGTTGGTATGTTGATATGATTGTCGATAAAGCATACGTTTTTATTTTCTGATAGTATTTTGTATACATCATAATCTCTTTTTTTTAGCCAAGTTCCTATACTACCAATCACAACAAAGTATATCCCTTCAAAGCTATCTGACTTTAATACTTCAGCTATAAATTTTAAACCCTCGTAGAGCTTTTCTGATGCTGTTCCAATCCATAAACCAAATAGCGAATGTTCACTACTTTTTGAGTTTATATTTATTTTCCATTTTTGAATTCTTTGTATTAACTCTTTCACATTGCTGTTTAGTTCTCCATTTATATTTTCTATTTCACCAAAACTAATGGGTATAATTTTATTCTCATCTATGTTAAATAATTTACTCGCTTCGTAAACCAATAAATCATCTAAAACAAAAATATGATCAGCTTTTTTTACTAATAATCCCCTTCTATACCTAGTTAAAGTTGGGAAATGACTCGATGACTCTCTGTCAACATTATGACATATCCATAAAATTTTAATGTTAGTCATTATACCAATATATACTGTAGCATAATCAGTAAGTAATCTTAGAATGCTTCTTATTGGTGATTTATAATCATTTAGATATCTAAAAATTATTCCATTTGGTTTTCTGAAAATTAATATATTCCATAGTAAAACGAATGGCATCTTCATAGGACTACCTGCAATTGGAATTAATTGTCCTAAACTTTGACTTTCTGCAGCTTTAGACCAGCTAGAACTTTTGATATCTAATTTCTGCATAAATATATTTTTTTTTCTAACAATCACTATAATTTATTTTTAATTGATTTAACATTAATAATAGCCATTGTTCTTTTATTCTTATGAACCGTATCTACACATATAAAATCACCTTTCCTATCCCATCTTGGATGTAAATCACATCTTACCTGGCCTTCATATAAATAAGGCAAATTAAAAGTTGCAACATTAATCATATTCTTACTTTTTGTTGAAAAAACAAGAACACTATCCTCACGATACATATTTAGTCTTGAGTCTAATACAAAAACAGAATTATTTAAAGGTGAACACATTGGATGACCATCTGTATTCATTTCAAGTCCAGTTATAATATTTGAACTATTCTCACAAATATTATAAAATAAATACTCCCAATGATTGCATGCTTTATCTTTGGTTGTTACTAAAATTGTACAATTATCTTTCCAGCAAAAATGAGAAACTATTTTACTTTCTTCAATTACCTGTGTCTTTTTATTAGAGAAATTATATGAAAGAAAACGTATTCTTTTTTCTCCATTCGGATTAACTATTATATGAAAAAAAACAAGTATATTAGAATTTGGTGAAAAAGATAGATGATTTACGTAATGTTGTGAATTTATTGAATCTAATTCATTAAAATCTTTTGCTAAAATATATAAACTTAAAATTAAACTTCTTTTCCCCGTATTCAAATCTATTATAAAAATTCCGTCATCGATAGGAGCATTTATATTTTTAGTACTGTCTTTTATCGATGTATACCCATATCCTGGCCTTAATCTTCCAAGTCTAGAAAAATTTAAAGAAGCTGCAATATTACCACATGGTGAAATGGCATATATTGGAAATTCAAATTCTTGTATTGGTTTGTGAGAATTTATGTTGTAAATAATTGATCCATAATCACCATTAATTATTTTGTTGAAAATAATTTCTTCATTAGGTTTTTTAGGGTTCCATTGCAACATACAACCTTGTTGCCAACACCATGTTGTTGTTTCTGTTAATTCAATATACTTAAATTTATTATTCAGATCAAATGTAAAATAACCAATTTTCATTATTTCTCCTTCACTATCAGCTCTTTTATCATTAGCATTGACTGACATTGCAAGTATTTTAGTGTTATCTTTACTAAAAGGAGTTTTATCATGATAACCAAAAAAAACTGCATTATTTGAATCTTTTAAAAAGACAAAAGGTAATTTCAACTTTTTGTCAAATAAATTTGACAAAAAACTAAGAAATCTAAAAAAGTAAAGCAGGATACTACCCACAAAACTATGCTTAATTAAGAATTTAATTTTTTTCATATTCATTTAGGTTGAATAATTTATTTCTAAGTTTTATTTTAACAAAAGATAAAATTAATGCAATATATATAAATTGATAAATAACAGCATACATCCGCTGACCAAAACTTATTATAACTAAACAAACTAGTCCATAAATAATCAACAATATCGACTTTTCCTTTAGGACAAGATATTTTTTAATTAAAAAAATGAATGTCGAAATAATAAATAAGAAATAAAAAATAAAACCAACAATCCCCGTACCAACAAGAATCTCAATATAGGTATTATGTGAATACGTGGGAAATCCGTAATTTTTTTGAATTAAGTATCTGTAATTATTAATGCCTGAACCAAAGATTGGACGTTCTTTCCAAAATTCAATTCCATAACTTACTAGCTGATCTCTTACTCCATGAACACTTCCAGCAGCTTCCATAGCATATTGCGTATCGTTAGAAACTAAAAACATAATAGTTGCAACTACTCTCGAAAGTCCACTGTCAAAAAAATCCATTTTTGATAGAAAAACAATGGCAATGCATACAAAAATAGATAAAAAAGTAAATTTCAAAATTTTCCTTATTGATAGATTAAAATTAAATTTAAATTTATAAGGAATTAAAGACAATACAATAAAAAAAGAAATAGCGATAAATCCCTTCACTGATCCTGTCGCAATTATAATCGCTAAAAACAAGATCCCTAACAAATAATATGGATATTTTTTTTCTGTAAATGAAGCTAAGAAAAAACAAAATAAAACACCCACTATAAACTCAAGCATTATAATATTATAACTCTTTTCTTCGAAGTTAAATCTTGCGCCAAAACTAAATATATCAATACTTAAAAATAAATACAATGCATAAACACATAATAAAACAATGAAAATATTCATTACTGTGATAATGCGATTTATAGTTGTAACAAAATTATATGTCCCTATAAACACAAAAATTACAATAATTAAATTTCGAATCTCAATTATCGCTAAACTAGTATCAAGCGAATAAATAATAGATAATATTGCTAACGCTGCAAAAACTAAATATAACCTAAATTGAAGAGGTAAAATCAAAAAAACTAACTTCCTATTTAAAAGTATAGTAAGCAAGAAAACACATGAAAATAATAAAAACCTATTTGTATTGATTAACGGGTGTACAAAAGCTCCTATAAAAGAAGCCCAAATCAAAACAATGAAAAGTAAATAAATACTTAACAATTTGAGCTTACCGAATAAGAAATTAATATTTGTATTTAGGGTAAGATTTGATATCATTTTTTACTCTCTAATACTTCCAATAGAAATGACTCTACGTTTTTAGCTAATACATCTGGTGTGAAATTTAGTTTAGCAAAATTATATGCCCTCTCACCTGCTAAGTTTCGTAATTCTTCATTTTCAATATATTCTTTTACCTTTTCAACAAATAGGTCAAAATCATTATTAGCATTAAACCCTATTTGATGTTTCTCAATAAAACCACCTGGGTCGAAGCCTAAGCTTATACTTGGTTTTTTATTGAGCCAGGCTTGAATAAAGACATTGCCAAAGCCTTCAGGATGGCAGGTGTGAATATGAAATAAGGAGGAGCTTAAAATACCATTAACTTCTTCTACAGTTTTTTCTCCTAAGTAATGAAATGATTTTGGCAAGTCTTCTCCAGAAATAATCCATTTGTAGTTTGGGCTTGCCCTTCCAATCATTAAAAAATCTACACCAATGTTTTTTAATCTTTTTGAAAGTTCAACATATAATTCTGGTCTTTTCGTTTCTCTATGATTAGCAACCCAAACACAATAAGGATTACCCCAAGCAAATGGGATATGTTTAACCACCATTGCGTTCAAAACAATTCTTTTAGTTCTATTTGGGATTAAATTAAAATAATCAGGGTTAAGGGTAGTAACACCATCTACCTTTTTTATAATACCAAACTGTTTCTTAAGAATAAGAAATTCTTTTAATGCTTTAATTTTGTTCTTATTAACTATAAAAGCATGCATAGGTTTTA